>NZ_DFRG01000012.1:0-129 GCF_002378135.1 Thioclava sp. UBA3469 | reverse complement strand
CCGCGCAGCGCCCGGATGATGGCGGCCCCTACCCGCCTCAAGACCGCCCGGCGCGAGCTGCAGCCCTTCATCTACATCGCCCCCGAGCCCGGCGAGGTGCTGCTCTGGGAAAGCTGGCTGCGCCACGAG
>NZ_DFRG01000099.1:1150-18795 GCF_002378135.1 Thioclava sp. UBA3469 | reverse complement strand
ATCATGATGACGTTATGGCTCCCCTCGATGATCGCCATGTGGAACTGCGCATCGAGCTGCGCCTCCTGCGTGGGATTGCGCTTGGAATGGGCCGCTTCCATCTGCGAGAACAGCGTCTGGATCACCGCGAGATCGGTGTCCGAGCCGCATTGCGCCGCGCGCTCGGCGGCGAGCCCCTCCATGTCGCGACGGAACGAGATGTAGTCGAACAGCGCCTGATCGTTGCGCGCAAACAGCCGGATCAGGGCGGGCGAGAAGGCGGAATCGAGCACTTCAGCGACATAGATCCCGGCCCCGGCGCGGGTGGTCAGGAGACCCGACTCCTGCAGCTCCGCGACCGCTTCGCGCAGGCTCGGACGCGAGACGCCAAGGCGTTCGGACAGCTCTCGCTCGGAGGGGAGGCGCTCACCGGGGCGCAGAATGCCCTGCAGGATGAGCTGCTCGATCTGGCGCACGACAGCATTCGCGAGCTTCTCGGATTCGATCTTCTGAAATGGCATGCACCCCTCCATGTGGTAAAGATGTATGACCAGATCGGGTCGTCGGCAATGAAAAAAGGCCGGGTTTCCCCGGCCCTTTTCCCACTCTGACGAGCGATTTAGTTGTTCGGACGAATGATGAATTCGACCCGGCGGTTGGCCTGACGACCCTCGGGGGTCAGGTTGCTCGCGATAGGTTGATCCTCGCCGCGACCCGTCGGGATCACGCGGTAGCTCGGAACGCCGCCATTGATCAGGACATTGGCCACCGACTGCGCGCGCTGACGCGACAGGCGCATGTTGTAGGCCGCATCGCCGGTGTTGTCGGTATGGCCGACGACTTCGACGGTGGTGTCCGGATAGCGGTTGAGGCTGCCTGCGAGCGTGTAAAGGTCGCGCTGCAGATCGGGGCGCACGGCCGCGCTGTCGGTCGCGAAGAGCACGTCTTGCGGCATCGTCACGATCAGCTGGTTGCCCTGACGCACGACGCTGACGCCGTTGGTGGTCAGGTCGCGACGCAGTTCCTGCGCCTGACGGTCGAGCTGCGAACCGATCGCGCCGCCGATCACGCCGCCGACGATCGCGCCGGCTGCGGCTTTGGTCAGCTTTTCGTCGCCTTTGCTCTTGGCGCCGAGGGCGCCGCCGATCAGCGCACCGGTGATCGCACCGGCATTGCGGTTTGCGTTCGGGCTTTGGTCGGGGTTGTTCGCCCCGGTGTAGCCGCCCGGCACACAAGCGGTAAGCGCCATCGCAGCGGCGGCGCTCAGAAGAATGGTTTTGGTCTTGAGAACGGTGGTCATGTTCTGTCTCTGCCTTCTCTGGTCGCCCCATGTCTCGAGGCTTGCCGGAAGATACGCGTAAAATTCGCGCAGGTTCCATGCCCTTTTCGTGAAGCGCGGAAATCCGCGCATCATCTGGCGGTAGAAGCGGCGGAGGGACGCTCAATCGGCCTCTGCGCGGGCGCCTTCCCAGCCCAGAATCGCGCGTTTGACGCCCAGACCCCAGTGATAGCCGCCCAATCCGCCCGATTTGCGCAGGGCGCGGTGGCAGGGAATCAGGAAGGAGATCGGGTTGCGGCCCACGGCGGTACCCACGGCGCGCACGGCCTTGGGGTTGCCGATCGCCTCGGCGATGTCGGAATAGGTCGTGACTTGGCCCGAAGGGATCGAGAGCAGCGCCTCCCAGACCTTGATCTGGAAGGGCGCGCCGATCAGCGTCAGCTTCGCCTCGCCGTGGCGGCTGAATGCGGCATCGACCCAAGGACGCAGCGGCTCGGGGTCTTCGGTGAAGCGGGCGTCGGGCCAGCGGCGGGCGAGGTCGTCAAAGGTCTCGCGTTCGCCCATCTCGGCGGTGAAACCCATGCCGCAGAGCCCCTGATCCGTGCCCATCGCGATCACCGGACCGAAGGGGCTGTCGAACCGCCCCCAGCGGATCGCGACACCTTCGCCGCCGCGGGCAAACGCGCCGGGCGTCATCGCCTCCCAGCGCAGCACCAGATCGTGCAGCCGCCCCGTGCCCGACAGTCCCGCGCGGTCGGCGACCTCGTCGAGCGGCAGGCGCTGGCTCAGCAATTCACGCACGAAGTCGAGCGTCAGATATTGCTGGTAGCGTTTCGGAGAGACCCCGACCCAGGCCGAAAACAGCCGCTGGAAATGCGCGGGGCTCATCGACAGCCGCGCCGAGATCGCCTCGAGCGTCAGCAATTCACCCGCCGCTTGTGCTGCGTCGATCTCGGCCAGCGCGCGGGCGATGACCTGATAGTGGTAGCTCTCGGCAATGTCGCTGTGGTCGTTCATCACGCACCTCTTGGTTCTGGTCGATCCTAGGGCGCGGGCGGCAGGCGCGCGACCCGAAAGCTGCGGTTTCGCGGGTGGCCTTGCCCTTCGCGCGCGTGGCGGGCATTAGGAAAGCATGGCCAAGCAATTCGATTATGCCACGATGAAAGAGGTCTTCGCGCGGTTCGAAGCCTCGGAACCCCATCCCAAGGGGGAGCTCGAACACGTCAACGCCTATACGCTGGTGGTGGCCGTGGCGCTGTCTGCGCAGGCGACCGATGCGGGGGTCAACAAGGCGACGCGGAAACTTTTCGCCGTGGCCGACACGCCCGAGAAAATGCTGGAGCTGGGCCTCGAGGGCGTGACCGAGCATATCAAGACGATCGGTCTGTTCCGGCAGAAGGCGAAGAACGTCATCAAGCTGAGCCAGATCCTCGTCGATCAGTATAACGGTGAGGTGCCGTCCTCGCGTGCCGCGCTGCAATCGCTGCCGGGCGTGGGGCGCAAGACCGCGAATGTCGTGCTGAACATGTGGTTCGGCCATCCCGCGCAGGCGGTCGACACGCATATCTTCCGCGTCGGAAACCGCAGCGGCATCTGCCCGGGCAAGGATGTGGACGCGGTCGAGCGCGCCATCGAAGACAACGTGCCCGTCGAATACCAGCGCCACGCCCATCACTGGCTGATCCTGCACGGTCGCTATATCTGCGTGGCGCGCAAACCCAAATGTCAGGCCTGTCCGATCAAGGATCTGTGCCAGTTTGAGGAGAAAAACCTTTGAAACAGTATCAGGTCGTCGGCATCGGCAATGCCGTCGTGGACGTGATCGCGCAATGCGACGACAGCTTTCTCGAGCATATGGGCATCGAGAAAGGCATCATGCAGCTGATTGAACGTGAACGCGGCGAGACGCTTTACGGCGCCATGAAAGAGCGCACGCAGGCGCCGGGCGGTTCGGTCGGCAACACGATCGCGGGGCTGGGCAATCTGGGTCTGACGACCGCCTTTATCGGGCGGGTGCGCGACGACACGCTGGGGCGCTTCTACGAGGCGGCGCTGCATGGCGAGGGCACCGATTTCCCGAACCCGCCGGTGAAGGATGGGGAACTGCCGACCTCGCGCTCGATGATCTTCGTGACGCCGGATGGCGAGCGGTCGATGAACACCTATCTGGGGATCTCGGCGGAGGTCTCGACCGAGGATGTGAGCCTCGAGGTCGTGGAGAACACGCAGATCCTGTTCCTCGAAGGCTATCTCTTCGACAAGGATCACGGGAAGGCCGCGTTCCTGAAGGCCGCGCAGGGCTGTCACCGGGGCGGCGGCAAGGCGGGGATCGCGCTGTCGGACCCGTTCTGCGTCGATCGTCACCGCGCCGATTTCCGCCGTCTGGTGCGCGACCAGATGGATTACGTGATCGGCAACCAACACGAATGGGAATCGCTTTATCAGACCGATCTGGATGCGGCGCTGAAACTGGCTGCCGAGGAATGCGAGCTGGTGGTCTGCACCCGCTCGGGCGACGACGTGATCCTGATCCGTGGCGAGGAACGCGCAACGGTTCCGGTCAAGCGCGTGGTGCCGGTCGATGCGACGGGCGCGGGCGATCAGTTCGCGGCGGGCTTCCTCTACGGCTACGCGACGGGGCAGAGCCTCGAGACCGCGGGCAAGATGGGCTGTGCTGCGGCGGCCGAGGTGATCGGCCATTACGGCGCACGGCCTGAGATCGATGTGAAGGCGCTGTTTGCAGAGCGCGGGCTCATCTGAGCCTGTCTGGCGCGCCCGTAATAGGGGCGCGCCGCCAGCCTTAACGCATCAGCAGCATCGGCCCGAGCGGGCGACCTGCGAGGATATGCAGGTGGTAATGCGGCACTTCCTGCACGCCGTTCTCGCCCGCATTGGTGATGCCGCGATAGCCTTCGCCGCCTTCGCCCGGGCTCGCGCCGGTCATCTTGCAGACCTCGGCCACGGTGCGGTGGAAATCGACGATTTCGGCATCGCTGGCTTCAGCGCAGAAATGATCGAGCGCGACATAGGCGCCTTTCGGAATCACCAGCACATGCTCGGGCGCTTTCGGGGCGATGTCGCGGAAGGCCAACGTATGCTCGGTCTCCAGAACGGTGTCGTTCGGGATCTCGCCGCGCAGGATCTTGGCGAAGATGTTCTGATCGTCATAGGTATAGGCCATGGCCTCTCTCCTCAGTCGCGGAAGATGTAGTCGAGTTCGGCCAATTCCTGCGCCATATCGGAGGGGATGTCGAGCGCATGGGCCAGCGCGCGGGCGTTGTCCTCGATCTCGCCACCCTCGCGCATGAGCGCGTAATTCTCGAACTCGGCATCGCGGAGCCGCTCGGACTCGTGGTGCAGGTCGGCGCGGATCGTCGGCAGCATCTGATCCACCACCTGCGGCGGCGTGTGCTGCCCGGCGAGGCCGACGCGCTGCGCGTGACCCTTGAGATAGTCGTCGGAGAACTGACACTCGATCTCGAGGATGCGGGTCTGGCATTTGTCGCGGGTGAAATCCTCGATCACGTTAAGCTCGGCGGGATCGACGCAGATCACCATGCGGTCGGCGTTCTCGTGGTCGAAGACCATCCGCATCAGCGCGCGGCGGTGACGGTTGCGCTTTTCCGGGCTGGTCTCGATCCCGCCGAGATCGGGCAGGGGGCCCATCTCGTTGAAGACGTAATCGAGCGCCGGGATTGAGGAGCGTTTGCGGAACTCGGCCACCAGACGTTTCGCGACATGCCATTTCTTGCACAGGATCAGGGTCAGCGTGCGCTCGCGGCCCAAGGTCGCCTCCGCCTCCCAGAAGCGCGGTGCGAAGCGACGGCCAATGCGCCCCCGCCCGGTGAGGAAGCGATGCAGCGCGCGGCCCTCGTTCGAGACGGCGAACTCCACGCCCTCGCGCGTCCACAGCTCGCCCAGACGCTGCTTCAGGTCGCGCGCCTCGGGGCTGATCTTGCGCGCGAAGAGGTAATCCTGCGCCAGCAGAAGATCGTAATGATCGTTGTAGAAATTCGCGGGCATCCCGTAATCGGTGAACATCAGGAAGGTCAGCGTCCGGGTGCGGATCTCGGTCTCGGGGATCAGGTGATGGACGATGGTCTGGAAGAAGGTCTCGTCCGGGATCCATGTCGTGCGGAAGAACCGCATCACATCGGGCCGCGCCTTGATGAAATCGAGTACCTGCTCCATCGTGCGCCGCCGCAGGCACCACCATTGCGAGCCGATCATCATCTGCAGATCGCCGGGCACCTCGCGCGACAGCTTCAGCTGCTTTTGCAGGTTATAGGCGAGGTAGAACCGCTTGGGCTGATTGCGCTCGTTGAACCAGTGGCGATAGACCAGCCGGTCTTCCTTCATCCCCGTCTTGATCCAGCCCGACGAAAAGAAGTCGAAGCTTTCGATATAATCGACCTCTTCCGCATCGAGGAAGTTATGCGCGTATTCGGCCGATTTGATCTGCATGCAATCGCCCGAGAGCATGTAGAAATGCGTGGCACGCGGGAAATCTGCGACCGCGGCTTTTACTGCTTCCAGAGTCGCGGCGACGAGGCTCCATTCGCCCCAGCCACATTTGACGCGCTTTTTCGCGAAGGTGACATTGGGGTTAGCATCGAGCGCGCTGCGCAGCTTGCGGTAATGTTCGGGCTTGGCGCGCGCGTCGAAATGGATCGCCACATAATCGCCGGTCTGCGTCAGCCGTTCCGCCTGCGCGATGATCCCATCGGGATCCTTATGGGTCAGAAGAATAAAGGCGATTCGGGCCATACGGGAAACGATGCGATGTCACTTGCTGGTATTATCCGACTTGTTAGCCGGAATGAGCGTTGAAAAGACAGGACTTCTTTGCTCTTTACTCGATATTTATTATGTCTGCGTTACCCGGTCACGGGTATGCGACCTTCTGGAGGGCTTTGAATGGGATTTCCCGGAACCTGGATGACCGAGAGCGAAAGCATGGTGTATCGCGTCGTGCCGAAATGCGCCTGCTCCTCCATCGGGCAGATCATGTTCTATTCCGATCACGGGAAATTCTTCGACGGCGACATCCACGACTCCAAGGCCGGGCTACATAAGTGGTCGCAGGACGAAAGCCAGCAGCCGATCACCGAAAACGTGGTGGCGCATAAAAGCTATGCCTTCACCTGCGTGCGCAATCCTTATCAGCGCATCCTGTCGTCCTTCTTCGACAAGATCGCGGGCATCCAGCGCAACGGCAAACGCTATCGCGGCAAGCTGGTGCCGCAGCTGATCCAGAAATACGGGATCGAAGTCGGCTCTCCGGAGGACAATTTCGATTTCGACCAGATCGCCTCGTTCCGCCGCTTCCTGCTGTTCGCGCGCGACACGATCCGTTGGCGCCGCCCGATGGAGCCGGACATTCACTGGTCGGCGATGTCGGGCCATATCTCGACCTTCATCGTCAACGGCGGGCGCTACGACAACATCTTCTTCACCGAGAAATTCAACGAAGGCATGCAGTCGGTGCTCGACGCGGTCGAGACGCCGGTGAAGGTCGATCTGGCCAAGGTGCCGCGGTTCAACGAGTCCGAAGGGCACGGGCCGAAGCGCGCGCATAAGGTCAGCGATTATTTCGACGACCTGTCGCGCCACCTGATCTGGGAAATCTACAAGAAGGATTTCCAGCTGTTCCAATACGATTTCGACGATCCGGACAACAAGATGCCGGTGGGCGAGGTCGATCTGGACGAGGTGCACGCCAAGCTCGGTGACTGATCACCAGCGTTTCAGCGCGTCCTCGTCTTCATCCTTCGCGGCGACCCAGGAGGTGCCCTCGGGCCCGTGTTCCTTCTTCCAGAAGGGCGCGCGGGATTTGAGGTAATCCATCAGGAACTCGGCGGCTTCAAACGCCGCGACGCGGTGGCGCGCGGCGGTGGCGACCATCATGATCTGCTCGCCCACGCCCAGCCGTCCGTGGCGGTGGATGACGGTCACGTCCGACAGGTTCCAGCGCTCGACCGCCTGATCGACGATACCCGCGATCGCGCGTTCGGTCATGCCGGGATAATGCTCCAGCTCCAGCGCCTCCATCGCGCCGGTGTCGTCGCGCACGATGCCGGTGAAGCTGACGACGGCCCCGACATCCGCGCGGCCCGTGCCGAAATCGGCAAGCTCTGCGCCCAGATCGAAGGGCTCGGCCTGAACGGAGACTTTCATCTCAGCCCCCCGTCATCGGCGGGAAGAAGGCCACCTCGCGCACGCCTTCGAGCGGCGCGTCGAACTCTGCCAGATCCTGATCGAGCGCGACGCGCAGCGCGGAAATATCGGCAAAAGCCGCCTCGTAGCGCGGCTCGCGCGCCTTCAGTTCTTCGACGAGGTCGGCCACAGTCTTGGCCTCAGTCTCGACCTTTTCGCGCGGCAGGCCGATCCGCTCGCGGACCCAGGCGAAATAGAGCACGTCAATCATGGCTCGGCTCCTTCAGATAGGGCAGGGCCTTGCGGAAATAATCCCAGCCGGTGATCGCGGTCAGCACGGCGGCGATCCAGATCAGCGCGAGGCCGACATGGGTCGCGAAATCGGCGGGTGTGGCGCCCAAGCGGATATCGCCCTCGCCTGCGCGCGGGGCCTGACCCTGCTCGAGATAAGCGAGCCCGGTGCCGAGGAACAGCACGGCGATCGCCACCATCTGCGCGGTGGTCTTCCATTTGGCGAGCTTCGTGACCCGCAGCCGCCCGGCATCGGCGCCGAGGAATTCGCGCAGCCCCGAGACGAAGACCTCGCGGAACAGGATCACGGTGGCGGGCAGGATCAGCCACGGGTTCATGCCCGAATAGCCGGTCAGCACTACCAGCGCGATCACCACCATCGCCTTGTCGGCGATCGGGTCGAGCATCGCGCCGAAGCGGCTCTCCTGTTTCCACGCCCGGGCTAGGTAGCCATCGAACCAGTCGGTGACGGCCGCGCTGATGAACAGCGCAAGCGCCAGCCAGTCGGCCCAGGGGCGAGAAAAATAAAGGAACAAGACCGCCACACCGGGGGCAGCCAAGAGCCTGAGCACAGTCAGGATATTGGGAAGGGTCCATTTCATGGGAGGCAACCTAGCTGCGTGGTTCGCAAAGCGGAAGAGGGCGCGTTAACAGGTCGCGGGATCGCGATACGCATGCACCGTCCCATTGCGGTCGGTAACGCGCCAGTCTCCGGGGCTGTCGCCCGGTGTGAAGTGGTCCGAGGTGATCGGCACCTTGCCGTGCCCGCCGGGGATGTCGAGCACATAGGTCGGCAGCATCGTCCCCGAGCAGCGACGGCGCAGCTCGGCCGTCAGCGCGCGACCCTCAGCGATCGTGGTGCGGAAATGCGATGTGCCGCGCGCGAGATCGCAATGGTGCAGGTAGTAAGGTTTGACGCGCAGCTTGGTGAGGGCGCGGAACAGCGCCTCCAGCGCGTCGGCGCTCGCGTTGACGCCGCGCAGCAACACGGTTTGCGACAGCATCGGGATGCCGTGATCCACCAGCCGCGCGATGGCGGCGCGGGCGGCGGGCGTGAGTTCCTGCGCGTGGTTGGTGTGCAGCACGATCCACGCGGTCGGTGCGGCGCGGAGGATGGTGCAAAGCTGCTCGGTGATCCGCTCGGGGGCGACGACCGGCACGCGGGTATGCAGCCGGATCTGGTCGAGATGCGCGATTGCGGAGAGGCGGTCGAGCACCGCGCCGAGCCTGCGCGTCGACAACGTGAGCGGATCGCCCCCGGTCAGGATCACCTCGCGAATGGCCGGGGTCGCCGCGATATAATCGAGCGCCTGCGTCAATTGGTCTTCCGGCAGCGGCCCGGTTTCGCCCACCGTCTCGCGGCGGAAACAAAAGCGGCAATAGACGTCACAGGTCTTGGTGATGTGCAGGATCACCCGGTCGGGATAGCGATGCGTCAGCCCGGGTACGGGGGAATGGGCGTCGTCGCCGATCGGGTCTTCCAGTTCTTCGGGACGGGTGACCAGCTCGTCCGCGGAGGGCACGAATTGCGCGGCCACCGGATCGCTCGGATCGGCAATTGCCCCACGCATCTCGGGCGTCACGCGGATGCGGAATTCTTCGGCCACGCGCTCCAGATCGGCGCGCGTCTCCGAGGCGGTCAGCCCGTCGCGTTCGAGATCTGCCACGCGGGTCAGCGCGCGGGGGTGGCGGCTGTGATCGGTCATCTCAGCCCTTCTCGTTGAAGAAATTGTGGATTGTCTCGGCCATCGCCTCGGAGATGCCGTCGACCTCCATAAGATCGATTGGTGCCGCGCGGCTGACCGCCTTGGCGGAGCCGAAATGCGCGAGCAGCGCGCGCTTGCGGGCCGCCCCGATGCCCGGGACCTCGTCCAGCGGGTTCGCCATCTGCGCCTTGGCGCGTTTCGCGCGGTGGGTGCCGATGGCCCAGCGGTGCGCCTCGTCGCGCAGGCGCTGGATGTAATAAAGAACCGGCGATTGCCGGGGCAGGGCGATGGGGCGCTGACCCGTGCGGTGGAATTCTTCCTTGCCGTGGTCGCGGTCCACGCCTTTCGCGACACCGACCATTGCGACGTCGCTCACGCCCATCTCGTCC
The DNA here is from genome assembly GCF_002378135.1 of Thioclava sp. UBA3469. NCBI lineage: Bacteria > Pseudomonadati > Pseudomonadota > Alphaproteobacteria > Rhodobacterales > Paracoccaceae > Thioclava > Thioclava sp. UBA3469. The sequence goes on along the minus strand of NZ_DFRG01000099.1, from coordinate 8,995 downwards.
ATGATCTCACGCACCGCCGAAACCTGCCCGGCGCCACCGTCGATCAGCAGAAGATCGGGCCACGCCTCGGATTTGCGCTCCGGGTCTTCTTTCAGCAACCGGGTGAAGCGGCGCGTCAGCACCTCTTTCATCATCCCGAAATCGTCGCCCGGCGTCAGGTCGGCATTCTTGATGTTGAACTTGCGATACTGGCTTTTGATGAAACCCTCGGGCCCGGCGACGATCATCCCGCCCACGGCATGTGCGCCCTGAATATGCGAGTTGTCGTAGACCTCGATGCGCTGCGGCGGCTTCTCCAGCCCGAAGGCCTCAGCGACGCCCGCCAGCAGCTTCGCCTGTGCGGCGCTTTCCGACATTTTCCGGCCAAGGCTCTCACGGGCATTGCGCGCGGCATTTTCAACCAGCTCGGCCTTTTCGCCCCGCTGCGGGACCGTGATCTCGACGCGGCGTTCGGCGCGTTCCGAGAGAAATTCGCTCACCAGCTCCTCATCCTCGACGGGGTGCGACAGCAGGATCAGCTTCGGCGGCGGGCGGTTCGTGTAGAACTGCGCGATGAAGGCCTGCAGGATTTCAGGCGCCTCGGCGCCGGAGCCGGTCTTGGGATAGAAGTCGTGATTGCCCCAGCTCTGGTTCGCGCGGATGAAGAAGACCTGCACGCAGGCCTGCCCGCCCTCCTGATGGAGCGCGATGACATCGGCCTCGGCGGTGCTGCGCGGGTTGATCCCCTGGCTCTGCTGCACGTTGGTCAGCGCCTTGATCCGGTCGCGGAGCGCAGCGGCGCGCTCGAATTCCATATCGTCGGAGGCCTGCTGCATCTGCTCCGCCAGCTCGCGCTGGATCGTGGTGGACTTGCCTTGCAGGAACCGCTTCGCATCGTCGACGAGCGCTGCGTATTCCTCCTCGGAGATCTTGCCGACGCAGGGCCCCGAGCAACGCTTGATCTGATATTGCAGGCAGGGGCGCGTGCGGGTCTCGAACATCGAGTCCGAGCAGTTGCGCAGCAAGAAGACCCGCTCCAGCTGGTTCAGCGTGCGGTTCACTGCGCTCGCGCTCGCAAAGGGGCCGAAGTAATGGCCCTTCTCTTTGCGCGCGCCGCGGTGCTTCTTGATCATCGGATAGGGGTGGTCCGTCGCGATCAGGATGTTGGGAAAGCTTTTGTCGTCGCGTGCGAGCACGTTGTAGCGCGGTTTGAGCTGCTTGATCAGGTTCTGTTCGAGCAGCAGCGCCTCGGTCTCGGTCCGCGTCGTGAGGAACATCATCGAGGCGGTCTCATGGATCATCCGGGCGATCCGCGCCGAGTGTCCCGAGGGGCGTGCATAGTTCGAAACGCGCGCCTTCAGGTTGCGCGCCTTGCCAACATAGAGCACCTCGCCCTTCGCGTTCAGCATCCGATAGACGCCCGGTGAGCCGTCGAGACGCTTGAGATAATCCGCGATCAGCGCATGGCCCGTCATCCCGTGTTGCGGGCGCGTGGCCGCCGGGGGATCGAGGGCGTCGTTGCTGTTTACGTCGTCATTCATGAGCAGGCTTCGATTCTCCCCTGTGGCTGCAACCTCGCGAAGACGTTTTCAAGGAAAAACATGTCCACGAAATTTGGGGATAACTCTGTTAGCAAACATGTGGGACCGTGGGTTCCGACCTTAATATAAGGGTTGATAGAGTGTTTGCTCATTTTTTGAGCAAGTTACGAGTACGTTGATTTCATTGAGAAATTTTTCGCACACTCGCCAAGCTATTGAAAGGATTACTACTTTTGTGACGGTACTGTTACAAGCCGCCGCGCAGTGCACAACTTTGGCCTGCGATTCGTTTTCAGGCTCATTCCGGACCTAATACATCGGGTGTCCGCCAGCCCAAATGTTGGCCTCCATCGACGCAGAGCAACTGCCCTGTGACGGCGGGTGCGTCCATGAAATATCCCAGCGCCGCGACGATATCTGCGGGGTCTGCGCCGCGTTCGAGGATCGTCGCCGCGCGCTGTCGGTTGAAGTGCTCTTCAGACTGGCGGGCGCCTTGCAGGGTCGGGCCGGGGCCGATCGCGTTCACACGTATAGCGGGAGCCAGCGCCTGCGCACTCGTCTGCGTGAGTGTCCACAGCCCCATCTTCGCGAGCGTGTAAGTCATGAACTCCGGCGTCAGCTTGCGCATCCGCTGGTCGACCATGTTGATCACCAGCGCGCGGGCCTTGGGCTCCGCGCCCGAGCGGTCGGCTTCCGGGGCCTGCGCCGCGAAATGCTGGATCAGCACGAAGGGCGCGCGCAGGTTCGACCCGATATGCCGGTCCCAGCTTTCGCGCGTGGCTGAGCGGATCGTGTCGTATTCGAAAATCGAGGCGTTGTTGATCAGCAGATCGAGCGGCCCGTCGAGCAGTTGCGCCGCGCGCGGCACCAGTTCCGCCGTCGTGGCCTCGTCAAGAAGGTCGACCTGCACGATCTCGGCGCGCACGCCTTTCGCACGGGCCTCCGCCGCTGTCGCCTCCGCGTCCTCTGCGGAGCCGTGATAATGGATTGCGACGTCCACGCCGCGCTCGGCCAGATAAAGCGCCATCGCGCGCCCCAGCCGTTTCGCGCCGCCTGTCACCAATGCTCGTTTCATGCGCTGCCTCCAATGAAGAGGGCCACCATATAGGCCAGGTACGCGGCGGTGAAAGCGATGCCGATGCCTCGGGTGATCACGCGGTTGCCGAAGATGAAGGGGGCCAGCGCGATCGAGGCCGCCGCCATCACCCAAAGGTCGACATGCAGCATCTGGCTCGGCACCGGAATGTCGCCGAACAGGCCCGCGACGCCGATGATGCAAAGCAGGTTGAAGATGTTCGAGCCCACGACATTGCCGAGCGCGAGGTCCGAACGGCCCTTCATCGCCGCGGTGATTGACGTGGCCAGCTCCGGCAGCGAGGTGCCGAGCGCGACCAGCGTCAGACCGATCACCGCATCCGAGACACCCATCGCGCTCGCGATCTCGGATGCCCCGCTGACCAGCCAGCTCGCCCCCAGGGGCAGCCCTACGAGGCCTGCGAGAACATAGAGCCCGATGCGCCAGAGCGGCATATTCGGATCGACGCTTTCGACCTCTTCATCGGCTTCGGTCTCCGCCTCGTTCCCGTTGCCGCGATTGGCACGATGGGCGCGCGCCTCGCGGATTTGCCGGAACAGGATGATGCCGAGCGCGAAGAGCAGGAGCAGCGCCTGCGCCCAGCCGATCGGGCCCATGAAGCAGACGAGGATGAAGAGGACCGTCGCCCCCATCATCAACACGAAGCTCTCGCGCGTGTCGTGCAGATCGGTGCGGATCGCGGAGATCATCGCGGGCAAGCCCAGCACCAGAAGGATATTGGCGATGTTCGAGCCCACGACATTGCCGAGCGCCATGCTGGGCGCCTTGTCGAGCACGGCGGCGACTGAGACCATCAGCTCGGGTGCGGAGGTGCCGAAGGCCACCACGGTGAGCCCGACGATCAGTGCAGGAATGCCAAGGCGCAGCGACATCGCCACTGCGCCTTTCACCAGCAGGTCACCCGCCACGACCAGCAGCACCAGCCCGGCAATGATCTCGCCGAAATCCCAGATCATTTACGGCGCTCCGTCGTCTTCGCACTCTTGCTATTGGAGGTCGTCTTGCAGGGGCAGGGGCCCCGGCCGATTTTCGGACGTCCGCAGTCGGGGCAACGGGCCGATAGCCTGCCGGGTCCGCGCGGGCCCTTGAGTTTCGGCATCCGCAGTTTGCCGAACATGGCGAGCACCGCCATGACGACGAGGAAGAGGGTCATGCCCTTGATGAGCATCGGGTTACAGCCCGTAGCGCGCCCAGAGCGCGCGTTCCTCGGCGGTATCGATCAGGGCGCCTGCCGTGGCCGCCGCCATCTCGCCCCCGATCTGCGCGCCGAAGCGCCGGAAGATCGAGCGTTTGGGCGCGTAAGGCACGATGCGGGTCTTCTCGCCGTAGATCTCTTTCAGCTTCGGCACCGCGTGGCCCAGCCCGTCGATCAGGCCGGTGTTTTCGGCCAGCGCCTGCCGCCCGGTCCAGATGTCGCCGGTGAAGAGGTCGCGATCCTCGGGCAGCTTCGCGCCGCGCCGGGACTGCACATGCTCCTTGAACGAGACATGCATGTCGTCGAGCAGCTTGTTGAGCCGCGCGACGTCTTCGTCCTTCTCGGGGCGGAACGGGTCCATGAAACTTTTCGAGCCGCCTGCGGTATGAACGCGGCGCTGGATGCCGTGGCGGTTGATGAATTCGTCGAGGCCGAACCCTGCCGAGATCACCCCGATCGAGCCCACGACCGAGGTCGGATCTGCCCAGATCTGGTCAGCGGCGCAGGCCAGCCAATAGCCGCCCGAGGCTGCGACGTCTTCGACGAAGGCATGGACGGGAATGCCTTTTTCATCCGCAAGCCTGCGGATGCGTCCCGCGATCAGCGCCGATTGCACGGGCGATCCGCCGGGCGAATTGATCTGCAAAGCGACCGCAGCCGGTTTGCCGCGCGCGAAGGCCCGCTCGATGATCGGGGCCATGGCGGCATCCGAAAGGCCGGGCGCGCCAGGGCGCGACATGCCGATGGCACCGTGCAAACGGATAACCGCGACGAAGGGCGATTTCTTGACGAAGGGGAGGCGTTGGATCAGGCTCATGTGAGGGATGTAGAGGCTCACCCCTGCCCGCGCAAGCACGGCGATGACGGTTCCTGTCCGCGCCTGTTCGCGATTGAACCAGTCGTGACTTGCTGGCCGGGGCATGCTCGCCCCATCATCGGGGCCGGGAGGATGGATATGACCGAAGACGACAGGCTCGCCGTGATTCTGGCGGATCATGTGGGGCGCGAAGGTGCGCTGCTGCCCATTCTTCACGATGTGCAGGCCGCTTACGACTGCGTGCCCGCCGATTGCTACCAGCCGATCGCCGATGCTTTGCGGCTGAGCCGGGCCGAGGTCGCGGGCGTCGTCTCCTTCTATCACGACTTCCGCGATGCGCCCGCGGGCAAGCATGTGATCAAGCTGTGCCGAGCCGAGGCCTGCCAGTCGATGGGCGGGACCGAGATGATCGCGCGGCTGGAGCATGCTCTGGGCATGAAAGTCGGGGAAACGAAGGGCGATGTGACCCTTGAGGCGGTCTATTGCCTCGGGCTGTGTGCCTGCGCGCCTGCGGCGATGGTGGGCAATCAGCTGGTCGGTCGTGCAAGTGCCGAACGGATCGAGGCTCTGGTCGCGGAGGTCTCGGCATGAAGATCTGGGTTCCCTGCGATGCCGCTTCTGTCGCCTGTGGGGCCGATGAGGTCGCTGCCGCGATCGCGTCGGCGGCCGGGCTGCGCGGCGAGACGGTCGAGATCATCCGCAACGGCACGCGCGGGATGATCTGGCTTGAGCCTCTGGTCGAGATCGAGCGCGACGGTGTGCGCCACGGCTTCGGCCCGATGGTGCCCGAGGACGTGCCCGCGCTGTTCGAGGACGGCGATCACCCGAAGGCGCTCGGCCCGGTCGAGGAGATCCCCTTCTTCGCGCAACAGACCCGTCTGACCTTCGCGCGCTGCGGGCGCACCGATCCGCTCTCGCTTGCCGATTACGAGGCGGACGAGGGCTGGCAGGGTCTCAAGCGTGCGCTGGAACTGGGCGGCGCGCAGACCATCGAAGAGGTCACCACCTCCGGCCTGCGCGGACGCGGCGGTGCGGGCTTCCCGACGGGTATCAAGTGGAAGACCGTCGCCGGGGCCGAGGCGCCGCAGAAATACATCGTCTGCAACGCGGATGAGGGCGATAGCGGCTCTTTCGCGGACCGGATGCTGATGGAGGGCGATCCCTACTGTCTGATCGAGGGCATGGCGATTGCCGGGCTCGCAGTCGGCGCGACCAAGGGCTTCATCTACGTGCGCTCGGAATATCCCCACGCGATCCGCACGCTGAACGCGGCGATTGCCGCTGCGAAGGGCGCGGGCATCATCGGCGACAGCCTGATGGGGCAGGGACCGGCCTTCGATCTCGAAGTCCGCGTCGGCGCGGGCGCCTATATCTGCGGCGAGGAAACGTCGCTTCTCAATTCGCTCGAAGGCAAGCGCGGCATGGTCCGCGCCAAGCCGCCGTTGCCCGCGCTCGAAGGGGCGTTCGGCAAGCCTACGGTCGTGAACAACGTGCTTTCGCTGGCCGCCGTGCCGTGGATCTTGGTCCATGGTGGCGCAGCCTATGCCGAGTTCGGGCTGGGCCGCTCGCGCGGGACGATCCCGATCCAGATCGCGGGCAATGTAAAACATGGCGGGCTGTTCGAGACCGGCTTCGGGATGTCGCTTGGCACGCTGGTCAACGAGATCGGCGGCGGCACGGCTTCGGGCCGTCCGTTCAAGGCGGTACAGGTCGGCGGACCGCTGGGCGCTTATCACGGGCCGGACGATTTCGATCTGCCGGTCTGCTACGAGGCCTTTGCCGATCAGGGCGGGCTGGTGGGCCATGCCGGCTTCGTGGTGCATGACGACAGCGCGGACATGCTCGCGCTCGCCCGCTACGCGATGGAGTTCTGCGCCATCGAGAGCTGCGGGAAATGCACGCCCTGCCGGATCGGCGCGGTGCGCGGCATCGAGACGCTCGACCGCGTGGCGGCGGGCGACCCGGCGGCGATCGAGCTGCTGCACGAGCTATGCGAAGTGATGGAGAAGGGCTCGCTCTGCGCGATGGGGGGCTTCACGCCCTACCCGGTGCGCTCGGCGATCCGACTTTTCCCGCAAGAATTCTCGCTCTCACAGGAGGCTGCGGAATGAAGGATTTCATCATCCCTGACGGAGTGCACGGGCCGAAACTCTCCGATATGGGCACGCCTGAAAAATCGGGCCCGCCTGTGACTCTGGTGATCGACGGCATGGATGTGAGCGTGCCCGAGGGCACCTCCGTGATGCGCGCCGCCGCCGAGGCCGGGATCACCGTGCCGAAGCTGTGTGCGACCGATATGTTGGATGCTTACGGCTCGTGCCGCCTGTGTGTGGTCGAGATCGAAGGGATGCGCGGCACGCCTGCGTCCTGCACGACCCCCGTGCGCGAAGGCATGGTCGTGAAGACCCAGACCGATCAGCTGACGCGGCTGCGGCGCGGGGTGATGGAGCTCTATATCTCCGATCACCCGTTGGACTGTCTGACCTGCGCGGCCAATGGCGATTGCGAATTGCAGGACATGGCGGGGGCCGTTGGCCTGCGCGACGTGCGCTATGCGCCGGGCGAGAACCATGTCGAGTCGCGTGCGGCGGAGGGGGCCAATCCGCTCTATATCCCGCGCGACGATTCCAATCCGTATTTCTTCTATGATCCCTCGAAATGCATCGTCTGCATGCGCTGCGTGCGCGCCTGCGAAGAGGTGCAGGGCACCTTCGCGCTGACCGTGGACGGGCGCGGCTTCGACGCCCGCATCTCGACCGGGACGGAGGATTTCCTGAACTCGGATTGCGTCAGCTGCGGCGCCTGTGTGCAGGCCTGCCCGACCGCGACCCTGCAGGAGAAGACCGTCGACGAGATCGGCGTGCCGGAGCGGTCGGTGGTCACGACCTGCGCCTATTGCGGCGTGGGCTGCTCTTTCGAGGCGCAGATGCGCGGCGATCAACTGGTGCGCATGGTGCCGTGGAAAGAGGGCAAGGCGAACCGCGGCCATAGCTGCGTGAAGGGCCGCTTCGCCTGGGGCTATGCAAACCACGGCGACCGCATCCTCAACCCGATGATCCGCGACAGCATCACCGATGCGTGGCGCGAAGTGTCGTGGGAAGAGGCGCTGGAGTTTGCCGCGAACGGCATCAAGCGCGCACAGGCCAAACACGGCAAGGATTCCGTCGGCGTCATCACCTCCTCGCGCTGCACGAACGAGGAAACCTTCCTCGTGCAG
>NZ_DFRG01000099.1:598-843 GCF_002378135.1 Thioclava sp. UBA3469 | reverse complement strand
CGAGGAAACCTTCCTCGTGCAGAAACTCGCCCGCGCGGTGATGGGGACGAACAACACCGACACCTGTGCCCGCGTCTGCCATTCGCCCACCGGCTACGGGCTGAAGCAGACTTTCGGGACCTCCGCTGGCACGCAGGATTTCGACTCTGTGGAGCAGGTGGATTGCGCCGTCGTGATCGGGGCGAACCCGACCGACGGGCACCCGGTCTTCGGCTCGCGGCTGCGCAAGCGGCTGCGGCAGGGGG
>NZ_DFRG01000099.1:0-281 GCF_002378135.1 Thioclava sp. UBA3469 | reverse complement strand
AGCGGCTGCGGCAGGGGGCGAAGCTGATCGTGGTCGACCCGCGCCGGATCGACCTGCTGGAGACCCCGCATATGGGCGAGGGGCATCACTTGGCCCTGCGCCCGGGCACCAATGTCGCGGTGCTGACCGCGATGGCCCATGTGATCGTGGCGGAAGGGCTGTTCGACGAGGCCTTCATCCGCGAGCGCTGCGATTGGGACGAATGGACGGACTATGCCGAATTCGCCGCCGATCCGGCCCACTCGCCGGAAGCCGTCGAAGAGCTGACCGGCGTTCCGGCC
>NZ_DFRG01000230.1:0-4168 GCF_002378135.1 Thioclava sp. UBA3469 | reverse complement strand
GCGGCCAGCGCGCCCAGCGTGTTGCCGTGATAGGACTGGCGGCGCGCGATGAAATGCGACCGGCTCGGCTCGCCCTTCTCGACGAAATACTGCCTCGCCATCTTGAGCGCGCTCTCCACCGCCTCCGATCCCCCGGACGTGAAATAGACGCGCTCGAGGCTCCCCGGCGCGTGAGCGATGAGGCGATCTGCCAGACGTTCGGCGGGTTCGGAGGTGAAGAAACTCGTGTGCGCGAAGGCGATATTGTCGATCTGAGCCTTGATCGCCGCAGTCACGTCAGCGTCAGAGTGACCGAGGCAGGAGACCGCCGCGCCCCCGGACCCATCGAGATATCGCTTCCCGTTGGCATCGAGGATGTAGATACCGTCGCCCTTTACCGCCAAGGGCGGATTGGACTTCGTGTGGCGGGGAAATACGTGGCTCATATCGGTCCCTCCTTCGGGACAAGAATGCGTGAGGATCGCTGATTACCCCATGAAACATATGTTTTACGCATTGACAATATATGAAACAATTGAAACGGTCACCTCAACGCGATAACTGGTGATGGAACCTGGGGAGGAGCATTGTCCGGCAGTTTCGAACAGCGATTGGCTGCGCAATATGGCAACCTTTCCACGCGTTTGCGTGAGGCGGGAGACTATATCGCAGACAACCCGGTGAGCATCGCCACCCGTTCGCTGCGCACGCTGGCGAGCGAATCGAACCTTGCGCCCGCGACCTTCACCCGCCTCGCCCATGCGCTCGAATACGAGAATTTCGAAGAGCTGCGCGAGACCATGCGCGACCAGATCGGTCGCCGCGTGTCCCCCTTCGCGGACCGCGCCGATCGACTGCAGAAGGATGCCGTCGATCCGCAGAGCAGCTTCCTCAACCGTTATGCCGCGGCCACGCAGGACAATATCGCAGCCCTGAGCGCCGCGATCGAGCCGGGACGCCTCGAGGCCGTGGCCGACAAGCTCGCCGCCGCGCGCCGGGTAGTACTGCTGGGCGCGCTCGGCTCGACGGGGATCGCGGAATACACCGCCTATATCGCCAATTTCCTAGGCGATAACTGGGAGCTGGGCGCACGGGCGGGCTCGTCGCTGGGCGCCACGCTCGCGGGGCTCGACGAGCGCGACGCGGTTCTGGTGATCACCAAGCCGCCCTTCGCGCGCTCCACCATCCGCAGCGCAATCCATGCCCATGAACAGGGCGCCTATGTCGCGCTGATTACCGACAGCCGCAGCTGTCCGGCGCTGCACGCGGCCGATGAGACCTTCATCGTGCCCACCGACAGCCCGCATTTCTACACGAGTTACGTCGCCACGCTGTTCTTGCTCGAAGCAATTCTGGCGCTGGTGGCGAAGCGCGCGGGACCCCGCGCAACCGAACGGATCGCCGAGGTCGAACGGCGCAACAGGCTTCTCGACGAAGTCTATGCGCGCTGACCGACGCGGGCCGTATTTCTGAACCGAGACCCAAAAACGACCAACGGGAGTTACTCAATGAAAAAGTTCTTCAAACTCGGGGCCATCGCGGCCGTCGCCGGTGCGCTGTTCGCGCCCGCGGCGAACGCAGCCGACGAGACCTTCATCACCATCGGGACCGGCGGTGTGACCGGCGTTTACTACCCGACCGGTGGCGCGATCTGCCGCCTGATGAACAAGAGCCACAAGGAAACCGGCGTGCGTTGCTCGGTCGAATCCACCGGCGGTTCGGTCTACAACATCAACACCATCCGTTCGGGCGAACTGGACTTCGGCATCGCCCAGTCGGACTGGCAGTACCACGCCTACAAGGGCGACTCGAAGTTCTCCGATCAAGGTCCGTTCGAGAAGCTGCGCGCCGTGTTCTCGATCCACCCCGAGCCCTTCACCGTCGTCGCGCGTGCCGATAGCGGCATCAAGAACTTCGCCGACCTCAAGGGCAAGCGCGTGAACATCGGCAACCCCGGTTCGGGTCAGCGCGGCACGATGGAAGTGCTGATGGACGCGATGGGCTGGAAAACCTCTGACTTCGCGCTCGCAACCGAGCTGAAAGCCGCCGAGCAGTCGAAGGCGCTCTGCGACAACCAGATCGACGCGATGGTCTACACCGTGGGTCACCCCTCGGGTTCGATCCAGGAAGCCACCACCTCGTGCGACGCGACCCTCGTGAACGTCACGGGTGACGCGGTCGACAAGCTGGTCGCCGACAACCCCTACTACGCGAAAGCCACCATTCCGGGCGGCATGTATCGCGGCAACCCCGACGACACGCAGACCTTCGGTGTGCGCGCGACCCTCGTGACCTCGGCGGATGAGCCCGATGATGTCGTCTACGCTCTGGTGAAGTCGGTCTTCGACAACTTCGACGAGTTCAAGAAGCTGCACCCGGCTTTCGCGCATCTGACGCCGGAAGAAATGGTCACCAAGGGCATCTCCGCTCCGATCCATCCGGGCGCTCTGAAGTACTATAAGGAGCAGGGCTGGATTAAATAAGCCCTGCGTATAACTGGGCGGGCGCGCTTGCGTGCCCGCCTTTTTTAGTTTCAGCTTTAAGATCATGCCGGAACAGGCGGACGGCCCTGGGGGCCGCTAGGGGGAACGATGGCGGAAAATCGCGCCTTGAACGAACAGGAATTACAGGAGCTCGTCCAAGCTTCTGACAGCGGGGCGCGCAGCCCCAAGGGATGGGTCGGGCTCATGGTCGCCGTGGTGGCGCTGAGCTGGTCGATCTTTCAGGTGCTTCTGGCCTCGCCCATCGGGCCCTATGTGCTGCCGGGCGACCTGATCAACAACGCCCGCCAGATCCATCTGGCCTATGCCATCTTCCTCTCGGCGATGGCGTATCCGCTGTTCAAATCTTCACCCAAGGACCATGTGCCGTGGTATGACTGGATCCTCGCGGTCGGCGGTGCGCTGCTCTCGATGTACGGCTATTTCTTCTACCAGAAGATCGTCGACAATGGCGGGCTCGCCGATATGCAGGACGCCTATATCTCGGTCCTCGGCATCATCTTCCTCTTCATCGCAGCCTATCGCACGCTCGGGCCGATCATGGTCCTGCTGGCGATCGTGTTCCTGTGCTACGTCTTCTTCGGCTCGTCGGAGTTCTTCCCCGAACAGATCCGCTGGGCCGGCGCGAGCCTGCGCAAGGCCATGTCGCATATGTGGATCACCTCTGAGGGGGTATTCGGCATCGCGCTTGGCGTCTCGACCAAGTTCGTCTTCCTCTTCGTGCTGTTCGGCGCGCTCTTGGAGAAGGCCGGCGCGGGCAACTACTTCATCCAGATGGCCTTTGGTGCGCTCGGCCACCTGCGCGGTGGCCCGGCAAAAGCCGCCGTCGTGGGCTCTGCCGCGACCGGCCTGATCTCGGGCTCGTCGATTGCGAACGTGGTCACCACCGGCACCTTCACCATTCCGCTGATGAAGCGCGTGGGCTTCTCGGCTGAAAAGGCGGGTTCGGTCGAGGTGGCCTCTTCGGTCAACGGCCAGATCATGCCCCCGGTGATGGGCGCTGCCGCCTTCCTGATGGTGGAATATGTCGGCATCTCCTATCTGGAGGTCATCAAACACGCCTTCATCCCGGCGATCATCTCCTACATCGCACTGTTCTACATCGTGCATCTGGAGGCGGTGAAGAACCGGATGCCGACGATCGGCGACCGCGTGGTCTCGGTCTGGCGCACGGCCTTTGGCATGTTCGCCTTCTTCGCGGGCTTCGCGGCCCTGTGCTACGCAACGCAATTCCCGGTGCGCCTCATCACCTCGATGGTGCCCGAGGGCGCGGCCTGGGTTCTCGCCCTGCTCGTCGTCGTGGTCTATCTCGGGCTCGTCTGGGTCGCCGCGAAAGCGCCCGATCTGGAGCCGGACGACCCCAATTCGGAGATCGTGAAGCTCCCCGAGATCAAGGACATCTACAAGGCGGGCCTCTACTACCTGCTGCCGATCGTCGTGCTGGTCTATTTCCTGATGATCGAGCGCAAGTCGCCGGGCCTGTCGGCCTTCTGGGCCTCGTTCCTGCTGTTCTTCATCCTGCTCACGCAGAAACCGCTCAAAGCGATGTTCCGCGGTGAGAGCGCGCCCATGAGCCGCTTCCGTGAAGGCGTTCTCGACCTGATCGGCGGCATGATCGACGGCGCGCGCAACATGATCGGGATCGGTCTGGCCACGGCCACCGCCGGGATCATCGTGGGCACCGTCTC
>NZ_DFRG01000092.1:698-40642 GCF_002378135.1 Thioclava sp. UBA3469 | reverse complement strand
GTTTTCTGGCGGAGAACGGGTTGGGGAGCGATCTCGACGCGCTGGTGGTGGAGGCTGTGATCTTCACTCGCGCGGGCGCGGTCGAGCGGCTGTTGCTCCTCGATTTCCGCGATCTGCCCGCGGGCAAGCCCCGGGTGCGGCAATTCGATCTGGCCGGGCTGCGCTGCGCGGCGCTTGGCCAGGTCCTGATCAATGGCGTCGAGACCTGCGAGGGCGCGGACGAGGCGGCCTGCGCGGACGCTCTGGAAACCGGCTCGCGCGTCGACGGAACGGAGGTGACGGGATGATCTCTCTTGCGGCAATCCAACAGGGTTTGAACGATTTCGTCGCGCTTGGCGGCTGGGTCGTGGCGCTGCTGCTATGTGTCTCGGTGATCGCCGGGGCGGCGGTGCTGTGGAAGCTCTGGCACCTGACGAGCCTGCGGATCGGTGCTCACGCGCGGTTGGAGGCCGCGCTCGACCTGTGGCAGGCGGGCCAGCGCGGGGCGGCGCGCCAGAGCCTCACGTCGGCCCGTGGCCCTCTGGCCGAAATGACCCGCCGTGCGATGGCGGCCCCCGAGCCGCAGGCGCTGCGCTCGCGCCTGCAGACCGAGACCGAAATCCACGCCGCCCGCAGCGAGGCCGGGATGCGACTGCTGGACGCCATCGCGCAGACCGCGCCGCTTCTGGGCCTGTTCGGCACGGTTCTGGGGATGATCGAAGCCTTCCAGACCTTGCAGAGCGCAGGCGCTTCGGTCGATCCGGCGCAGCTTGCGGGCGGCATCTGGGTGGCGCTTCTGACCACCGCGCTCGGCCTCGGGATCGCGATGCCGGTCTCGCTGTTTCTCTCCTTCGTCGAGAGCCGCATCGCCCGCGAAAGCCAGACTGCCGCGCTGATGATCGAGGCGCTTTGCGGTCCGGCGCTGCCCGAGAGCGCACCTGTCGGGGTCGAGCTCAATCGGGCTGTGCAAACCGCCGGGGAATGACATGCGCAAGCCGCTTCGCCGCCGCAGCCTGTCGATGACCTCGCTGATCGATGTGATCTTCCTGCTGCTGATGTTCTTCATGCTGGCCTCGAGCTTTTCGCGCATGACCGAATTGCCGATCGCGGCGCGCGGGGCAGGGGGCGCGGCTGCGCCCGAGAGCAAGCTGGCTTTCCTCAAGCTCGGGCCCGAGCGGCTCAGCCTGAACGGCAAAGCGGTGGACTTGGACGCGCTGGAGGCGGCCCTGCAAGACGATTTCGGACAGACCCCGCCGCACCTGCTGGTCAGCATCGAACCCGGCACGTCGAGCCAGCGGCTGGCCGATCTGCTGGTGCGGCTGCACGCGGTGCCGGGGCTTCAGGCGGAGGTGCTGGGATGAGCACGCGTTTCACCCGCCGCCGGAGCGAGCCGATCCTGACCTTGATCAACGTCGTCTTCCTGCTGCTGGCCTTCTTCCTCGTGGCCGGCACGCTCGCCGCGCGCCCGCCCGCCGATCTGCAGCTTGTCGCTTTGCCGGAAGGCGTTCGCGCGCCCGAGCCGGGCCGTGTGGCGCTGAGCGCGCAGGGCGACATCCTCTGGCCCAAGGGCGTCGCGGATGCGTCCGCCTTCATCGCGCAGCTTCCGCCTGAGGCCGAGGGCGTGGCCCGAATCCTGCCCGATCGCGCAGCTCCTGCACCCGCGCTCGTGGCGCTGGCCCGCGATCTCAGCGCGGCGGGGGCGCAGGGCATTCGCCTCGTGGCCGAACGGGGAGAGGCGCCATGACCCGGGGCGCGCTCATCGCCTGCGCGGCGCTTGCGCTCTCGGCCGGGCTGCACGCGCTGGGACTGGCGCAGACGCCGGTCACCGCACCGGAGCTGCCACCCGCACGCGGGCAGGCCGCGCAGGATTCCCCGCTTCTGGGCAATGATTTCGCCGATCTCGCGGCAGGACGCGCCACGCCGGTCGTGCCGGAGCGCGCCGAACCGATCGCCCGAGAGGTCACGCGCCCGGTGCAGCCGGAGACGCCCGCAACGCCCGATGCGGCAAGCCCGTCCGCGCCCACAGCGCCGGACCGCCTCGCCGCCGTCGCCTCCACGCCCGAGACCTTGCGCGCCCAGAGCACGCTCGCCCCGCAGCAAAGCCAGCGCCCCGAGGCGCGCCCCGAACGCCCCGCGCCGCAGCAGGCCGCCAAGCTCAGCAAACAGGCGCAAAGCGAAGCGAAACCAGCCCCCCCAAGTAACGCGGGAAATACCGCCCGCGACGCCCGGCGCGGCTCCTCGCAAGGCGCGGCCAAGGCGCGCAACACCGCCGATAAAGGCCAGCCCGCCAAGGCCCCCAGCGCCGCCCGGTCCGGTCAAACGCCCCGGCAATACGCAGCCTCGGTGATCCGCAAGATCCAGTCCACGCCGAAGCGACGCGGGCAGGGCCGCGGGCGCGCGGTGGTGGGCTTCGTGATCTCCGCGAACGGGCGGCTGAGCACGGTGCACATCCTGCGCGGCTCCGGCTCCTCGGGGCTCGATGCGGCGGCGCTCGACCATGTCCGCCGGGCCGCGCCGTTCCCGCCCCCGCCGAAGCCGGGAATGAAGTTCTCCTTCGAATTCATCGCCCGCGGCTAGGCTGTCATCATCAAACGGCCCGGAGGGCTGCTCTCACAGGGCAGACAAAACCGGATTCGTCTAGTAAAATAGAGCTTTGCGCGGCGCTCTTGCCAGCGCTTGAATTCCGTATCGCGCGGTCGCATTCTCGACGGCAAAGGGTGGAAAACCATGTCGGAGACACTGTCGGCACTGGGCGGAATCGGGTTGTTCCTGCTCGGCATGAAGATAATGACCGAGGCGCTGCGCGAAGCGGCAGGCGCGAACCTGCGCCGCCTGCTGGCACGGTTCACCACCACGCCGCTCAAAGGCGTCGCGAGCGGTTTGGTCACGACGGCAGTGATCCAGTCTTCCTCAGCGACCACGGTGATGACGGTCGGCTTCGTCGGCGCGGGGCTTCTGAGCTTCACGCAGGCGCTCGGCGTGATCTACGGCGCCAATATCGGCACCACCGTCACCGGCTGGATCGTGTCGCTGGTCGGCTTCAAGCTAAAGCTGGGCGCGGTAGCGATGGGGCTTTTGTTCTTCGCGAGCTTGACGCTGTTTCTCTCGCATGGCCGGGCGGCGCGCATCGGGCGCGTGCTTGCGGGGTTCTGCCTGCTCTTCATCGGGCTCGACATGATGCAGCAGGGCATGTCGGGGGCCGCGGACTGGATCACGGTGGAGCGCATCCCCGGTACCGGAGTGGGCGGCTTGCTCGCGATGGCGGCGCTGGGGCTGGGGGTCACGGTGGTGATGCAATCCTCCTCGGCGGCCATCGCGGTGGTTCTGGTGCTGGTCAGCAACGGCGCGCTGCCGCTGATACAGGCGGCGGCAGCGGTGATCGGGATGAACCTCGGCACGACCTTCACCGCCCTGATCGCCGCCTTCGGGGGATCGCGGGCGATGCAGCAGACCGCAATCGCGAACCTGCTGTTCAATTGCGGGACGATGGTGATCGCCTTTCCGCTGCTGCAGCTAATCGCGGGGCCTCTGGAAGCGCTGGCCGCGCGCACCGGTGTGGATACCGCGCTGGTGCTGTTTCACACCGGCTTCAACCTGCTGGGGACGCTGGTCTTTCTGCCCGTCACACGCCAATTCGCGACGCTCGTCGCGAAGCTGCGCCCCGATCTGGGCGGGCGCGCACCGCCCGAGTTGGACCGCCACCTGCTGAGCGACGAGGGCGCGGCGATGCAATCGGCCCATGCGATGGTGATCTGGGCCGCGCGCGAGGTCTTCTCGGCCTATTCGCTGGCCGTCGGCCCTGCGCGCGATCTGCGGCGGATGTCGGCACTGGGCCCGCGGGTCGGGATCGCGCTCGATGAGCTGAAGGATTACATGGCGCAGATTTCGGTTCCGCGCGACAAGCCCACCGAGGCCGCCGCCTTCGCCGCGCTGATGCATCAGGCCGACCATCTGATGCGGCTGGTGGAGCAGGCCGAACATCGCGGCTATATCGCGATCCTTCTGCGCGGCAAGATCACGTCGAAGCCCGCGCAATGGTTCGCCGCCTGCCTTTCGCCTGACCGTCCGCTCGATCTGCCGCAGATCGGGGCGCGCATGGCGCTGATGGCCACGCCCGTCGCCCATCGCTTCGCGCGGCACCGGCGCGGGCTTCTGCTTGGCGAGCATGTCGGGCTCTATACGATGCAGGAGACGTTTCAGGCGACCGATGCGATGCGCTGGTTCACGCGGATCATGCATAACGTGCAGCGCGTCGGGGAATATGAACGCGAGGTTCAGAGCAATCTGGGCCATGAGGCCGTCTCCGCCCCCGAGGCCGCGCCGCCGCCTGCTGCCGAGCTCGCCTGACGATATCCGGAAACCGGCCGATCCGTCCGCTCATGCGGCATGGGTTGCGCGCATCACCACCCGTGCCCCCGTCACTTATCTACGGAGGGTCCGTCTAGGGGCTTTGGGGCATCCCGAAGTGGATGACGTGTCGACCTGCCATCCAAAAATTAGATCCACAACGTTCGTCGAGAATGGCCATATGCAGATCGAGCACGTGGTCCCGCGCTTTCTCCGCTGCAGTCAGCCAGGTCGAATAGGTAGAAACCCAATATTCGACGTGACGAAGCGCAGGCTCGCGCTCCACGAGGGAGAGGAGCACCGTCAGAAATTCCGGGATGAGCATCAGGATCGGCGTCTCGATGCCGCATGTCGGGCGATTGCTTCAACCTGCACCGCCCGGCGTGAACGCTACCCTGGCACCAGTCTCGGCCGGTTGGATGACCCGGGGCTGGTCAGCCAAGCGTTACTCCCGAGCGCGAGGGGTCAGCCAGCGGGAAGCAGTCTCAGCCCGCGGATCGGACGGCGTCGAGAATTCGGTTCTCCGCGTCTCTCAGGCCGCGTTGGGGCGATTTTCCGTTGAAGACGATGTCGTGGATTTCTTCCCCGAGCGTGCGTTCGATCAGGTTGAATTCCGGCACCGGCGGGCGCGCCCAGGTCACCAGCTCGTTCTTGCGCGCCATGCGGTCGACCATGCTGACGATGGGTGAGGAGGCCAGCGCCTCCGGGTCGGCGCAGACCGAGAAGCGCGGAGCCACGGGGAAGCCGTTCTTCACGTGCTCTTTCATCGCCTCGGGCGAGACCATCCAAGCAATCGCGTCGATGATCTGCTTCTGCCGCGCGGGTTCGACATAGGCGGGGATCGTCAGAAGGAAACCGCCAATCGGGGCAGACACGCGACGCATCCGGCGCGACGGTGGCGGCAAGTAGGCCACACGCCGGGCAACGCGGGAGCTCAGCTCATGCTCGAAGCGCGCCGCACGCATCGTCCAGCAATAGGCAAGCGCGGTCTGACCCGACATGAAGTAGTGGATCCGCCGCTCCCAATCCATCGTCGCGATGTCGGGGGGAGAAACCTCGACGAGCTGCTTCATGTATTCGATCACTTCGAGCGCATCCTCGGTGTCGATCTGAAGCTTCAGCTTTTCGAACGTGTCGAAGCTCCAGCTCTCCTGATTGCGCAGCGGCATGTCGATGACGGTAGTCCGGCAGGCCGCGAGGAAGAACATGAAGGAGTTCGCGATCGGCATGCCACGCTGCCCGTTCCACGCGATGCCGTAGAAGTCGTCCTGCGGGTTATGGAATTCCCGCGCTGCGGCGATCGTCTCGTCGAAGGTCTTTGGATAGGCGAGGCCGCGGCTCTCGAACAGATCCTTGCGGGCCGCGAGAATCTCGATCGTGCAATAGAGCGGGATGCCGTATTGCGTCCCTTTCCAGTTGCCGGTCCCCCAGACCGAAGGATGGAAATCCAGCGCGTTGATCGCGGCATCCGAGATGAGATCGTCCAGCGGGGCGAGCTCCCCACGCTCCGCGAACTCCCCGAGCCACGGCATGTTCATCGCGACGACGTCATAGCGCGGCGACATTTCCGAAAGGGTGCGCCGCGTGTTGGCATAAAGGTCTGGCAGACGCTGAAGATCGAAGCTGCTGCGCTTGCCGAAATCGTTGCGGAAGTCGGACCACATATTGCGCATCGCGATGAAGTAGTTGTCGTCGTTCAGCAGGAACTTGATATCGCCAAGGTTGATCGAGGAGATGTCCTCCCCGCGCACGGGGGAGATGATCTGCGAGGCGAAATAGCTGCCGCCGAAATAGTATTCGCTGGTCTCCATCCCGCGCCGCAAGCCGAAGGTCTTCGCCAGGTGGCCCTTCACGTAGCTCGCGTAGTCCATGAAGGTGTTGAGCAGGGTGTCGGAGGGTTCGAGGAAATGCGTCTTCAGGCCGTTGCCGCGCGGCACCTGCCGGATCAGGCCGTCCTCAATCATCTTCAGGATCATGCGGTTGCCGGTGCTGTAGGGCACATCGGCGAGGCTGATCAGGCCCGACTTGTCGATCGGGTTCACACGCAGATGCGCGTCGACCAGTTCGAGCGTGATGTTGAAATACACGTCCGGCTTGCCGCCGGGCATGTTCGCGTCGAAGGGCGCACGAAGCTGCCGGAGAAAATCGACGATCCGGGACAGCTCGTGACTCGTGAGTTCAGCATCCTGAGGTTGCATGGCCTCCGAATGCTGCTCCGCCAATTTCATCTTGTCGACAACTTTTCCTGCCATTTCACCAATGCGAAGAAATCTTCGTCCTGCATACCCGCGTTCGAGGCGCTTCTATAAAGCTCGAGGATCAGGCCGGTTGTCATCAGCGGCACGCTGTTGCGTCGGGCGGCTTCGCTGATGAGCGTGAAATCCTTGATCATCTGAGACACTGTGAAAGCGGGCGTGAAGTCATCTTCGACGACCGGCTTCTGCTTATATTTGAACAGCGGCGAGGCCACTGCGCTTTCGCAAATTACATCCATCATATCGGCTCGGGTTAGGCCGCCGCTGGCGCCGATCGCCAAGGCTTCGGAGAGCACCGCGGAAGAGGCGCCGACCAGAGTGTTCAAAACGAGCTTCATGTAGCGCGCTTCTTCTCCGTTTCCGAGGAAAAATTGCCGTGCAGAGAGTTTGCGGATGTAGGGGAGCGCTTCGTCCCAGCCCGCGCGGTCTCCCGAGGCGAGCACGGTGAGCGCGGCACTCGCCGCCATGTCTGTGCTGCCGGAAAGCGGCGCTCTGACATAGTTGATTTTCTTCGCTGCGAGAACCTTCGCAACGCTTTCGGAGCATTCGGGGGAGACTGTGCTCATCTCGACCAGCGTCGCGCCCGCGGGCAGGGTGGTTGCGAGGCCTGCGTCTTCGCCATTGCCGATGACATCCAGCAAAGCCTGATCGTTCGGCAGCGTCGAGAAGACGATACCTGCTCCCGCGAAATCCGAGATCGACGCGGCCTCGGATGCGCCCAATGCGGTCAGCCGATCGCGGCTGTCCTTCGCCGGATCGGAGACAAGAAGTTTCGCGCCGCTCTCTACGAGGTTGCGCGCCATGGGGCCGCCCATTTTGCCCACGCCGATCCAGCCAAGCGTCTGCTGCGTATCGATCTGATCAGTGTCTGCCACCTGGGTCTGGCTCATGCTTATATCTCCCACTTATGTGTTGGGCCGACATTACGTCGCCAAAACGGTGGTGATGGATGTAATTTATCCGAAGCGGAAATTTTTCTGCAGTGATGGCCGGATTGGTTTGTTACGAATCGTCGCAGCCAAATGGCGATCTCGATGTCGGGGTGATCCCGGCAGACCCAGAGGATCGCGAGACTTGGAAAGGGAGGAAAGGCTTTGAAAGCTGTTCGTTTTCACGGAGCGAAGGACATCCGCGTCGAGGATGTCGAAGAACCGTCGAGCAAACTGGCGCCGGATGACGTTCTGGTCGCGCCGATCGTGACCGGCATCTGCGGCACCGATCTTCACGAATATATCGCGGGGCCGATCGTTACCCCGTCCGAACCGCATATCTATACCGGCGCGTCCAACCCGCAGATTCTTGGCCATGAATTTTCCGCCAAGGTTCTCGCAGTGGGCGACGAGGTCAGCAATGTCACGGTGGGCGAGCGCATTTCGGTCCAGCCGCTCGTGGCGCCACGCAATGACTACTATGGCAAGCGCGGCCTCTATCACCTCTCGCCGCAACTGGGCTGCATCGGCCTGAGCTGGGCCTGGGGCGGCATGGGCGAGAAAGCCGTCATCAAGGATTACAACGCTCAATCCGTGCCCGAGGGGCTGACGGATGATCAGGCCGCGATGATCGAGCCGGCTGCGGTCGCGCTTTACGGCGTGGATCGCGGCGGCGTCGAGGCAGGTTCGACCGTTCTTGTCTCGGGCGCCGGTCCGATCGGTGCGCTGACGGTGCTGTCGGCCCGTGCGGCGGGTGCGAGCACGATCATCGTGTCGGAGCCGAACCCGAACCGTCGCCGGATCATCTCGGAAATCGCGCCCTATGCGCATGTCGTCGACCCCCGCAGCGGCGAGCTGCCGACCGTCGTCGGCGATCTGACCGAAGAGGGTGTCGGCGTCGACGTCGCGCTCGAATGTGTCGGGCTCGAAGCCTCGCTCAACGCCTGCGCCGAAGCGGTGCGCCGCCAGGGCAA
Organism: Thioclava sp. UBA3469; assembly: GCF_002378135.1. Taxonomy (NCBI): domain Bacteria; kingdom Pseudomonadati; phylum Pseudomonadota; class Alphaproteobacteria; order Rhodobacterales; family Paracoccaceae; genus Thioclava; species Thioclava sp. UBA3469. The sequence goes on along the minus strand of NZ_DFRG01000092.1, from coordinate 32,158 downwards.
GGTCGTGCAGGTGGGTCTGCACATGAAACCCGCCAGCATCGACGCGATGCTCTGGGCGCTCAAGGACATCTCGGTCGAAGCGACCTGGTGCTACCCGACGCAAATCTGGCCCCGGATCGGCCGCATGGTCGCCTCGGGCAATTTCCCGATCGAGAAAGTCATCACCTCGCGGATCGCGGCGGAAGATGTCGTCGACAAGGGCTTCGAGGCGCTTCTCGATCCCGCCGGGGAACATCTGAAAATTCTCGTCACCACCTGACGAAACGGAACTGCAAGAAAGGGGCGAAGACCCATGGCTGAACAGAATATTGCGTTGATTGTCGGGGCGACCGGCCTCTCGGGAAGCTACACCGCGCGCGAATTGAAATCTCACGGCTGGACGGTCGTGACGGTGTCGCGCAGCGATGTCGATCTCGAGTGGTCCGACCGGCACATTGCCGCAGACCTGACCGATGCGGAAGCCAGCAAGGCCGCGCTGGCTGCGGCCAAGGACGTGACGCATGTGTTCTATTGCACCTGGTCGCGTCAGGCCAACGAGGAAGAGAACGTCCGCGTGAACGGGATGATGGTGCGCAACCTCTTCGAGGGGATCGCAGGCGCGCCGATCAAACACGGAGCGCTGGTGACGGGCCTCAAGCATTACCTCGGTTCGTTCGACGATTACGCCAAGGTCACGCCCTACACGCCCTTCCTCGAATCGAGCCCGCGTCTGCCGGGGCCGAACTTCTACTACGCGCAGGAAGATGTGCTGCTGGAGATGGCCGAGAAATACGGCTTCACCTGGTCGGTGCACCGCCCGCACACGATGATCGGCTTCACGGTCGGAAATTACATGAACATGGCGGTCACGCTCGCGGTCTATGCCTCGATCTGCAAGCACACCGGCAAGCCGTTCCTCTATCCCGGTTCGCCCGAGCAATATAACGCGGTCACCGATGTGACCGATGCGCGCATCCTCGCCAAACAGTTCTACTGGGCCGCGACGACGCCGGAAGCTGCGAACACACCCTTCAACACCGCAAATGGCGATGTCTTCCGCTGGACGTGGCTCTGGGCGCGGATCGCCGAGTATTTCGGCCTCGAGGTCGCGGAATACCCCGGTCACACGACGCCGCTCGAAGAGCAGATGGCGGATGCGCCCGCAATCTGGTCGGAGATGGTGGCTCAATATGGGCTGCAGGACATCCCTGTGACCAAGCTCGCCTCGTGGTGGCACAGCGACGCCGATCTCGGCCGCGAGCTGGAATGCTTCACCGATATGACCAACAGCCGGAAGCTGGGCTTCGACGCCTATCAGAGCACGCCCGACAGCTTCTTCGACGTCTTCGAAGAGCTGCGCGAACGCAAGATCATCCCGGCGAAGTGAGGAGACTGAGATGCATTACGTAATCCATTGCCTCGACCATGACGGCGCCGTCGATAAGCGGCTGGCCAATTACGAGGACCACAAGGCCTATCTGGCCCAGGCACCGGTGAAAACGGTGATTTCGGGCCCGCTTCTGGGCGACGACGAAGAGACCATGATCGGCAGCTGCTTCGTGCTGGAGGCCGACAGCCTCGCAGAGGTCGAGGAGTTCAACCGCAACGACCCCTTCGCGAAGGTCGGTCTGTGGAAGTCCGTCTCGATCCGTCCGTTCTCCAAGCGCGTGGACAACCGCTGATGTCGGGGCCGGTCAAAATCGCCCTCGTGGGCATGGGATGGTGGGGGCAGAAGATGCTCGCCGTTCTGTCGAGCGCCCCCGACGACATCACGGTCGTCCGCGCGGTGGAGCCGAACATGGACGCGGTGCGCGATCTCTGCGCCGAGAAGGGCGTGACGCTTAGCGCGGATTACGCCGATGCGCTGAACGATCCCGAGGTCGAGGCTGTCGTTTTGGCGACGCCGCACTCGCTGCACACGGATCAGATCGCCAAGGCCGTCGCGGCAGGCAAACATGTCTTCTGCGAAAAGCCACTCGCGCTCACCGCAGAAGAAGCCGCCCGTTCGGTCGCGCTTTGCGCCGAAGCCGGGTTGGTTCTGGGCATGGGTCACGAGCGCCGCTGGGAGCCGCCGATCGCCGAGATGCTGGCGAAGGCCGACGCGGGCGAGCTGGGTCGTATCCAGCAGATCGAGGCCAATTTCAGCCACGACAAGTTCGTCGGCATGGACCCGAGCAACTGGCGCGTTCAGGCGAGCGAAGCACCCGCTGGCGGCATGACCGCGACGGGTATCCACCTGCTCGATCTGTCGGTCCGCCTTCTGGGCCGCGCAGAAAGCGTGCTGTGCATCTGCGAGCAGCTGTCTTCGGAACTGCCGCAGGGCGACACGGTCGCGGCCTATGTGAAATTCGCCGGGGGCGGGACCTCCTACGTGTCGGCTTCGCTGTCGAACCCGTTCATGTCCCGCTTCACGGTCTACGGCTCGAAAGGCTGGATCGACATCCGCGACAAGGCGCATGTCGAGGCGCCCGACGGCTGGATCGTGACCTCGGCCATGGCTGGCGGGCCGATCGAGACCGTCGAGATCGGCAAGGCCGAGCCCGTGAAGGACAACCTGGTGAGTTTCGCCCGCGCCGTGCGCGGACAGGAAACCTACCCGATCACCGCCGATCATCTGGTCGACAATATCGCGCTGCTCGAGGCGGTCTTCGCCTCCTCCCGCAGCGGTCAAATCGAACGCGTGGCGCAACCCGCCGCAGCGAAAGTTGGAGCCTGACATGAAAGCCCTGATCTTCGACGAACCGAACAAGCCCATCGTGACGCAGGTGCAGACGCCTGGCATCACCGACAACGAGGTGCTAATCCAGTCGCGCCGCGTTGGGATTTGCCACTCGGATTACGAGCTGCTGGCCGGTCAATACATCATCCCGATTTCCTATCCGGTCGTTCCGGGCCACGAATGGGTCGGCGAAGTCGTCGAGGTCGGGAAGAATGTCGACGGGTTCAAGCCCGGCGATCGTGTGGTCGGCGAATGCGTGATCAACACGCCCGAGCGTATCCACCACTTCGGCTTCTCGATGGACGGTGCGGATCGCGAATTCTTCGCCGCGCGTCCCGAATGGCTGCACAAGCTGCCCGATGCGGTGGACGACGCGAAAGGCGCGCTGATCGAACCCTTCACCTGCGGTTATTACGCGGTGCTGCGCCATGGTGGCGTCTGCGCGGCAGATACGGTCGTCGTCTCGGGCGGCGGCACGATCGGCCTTGTCTCGGCGGCCGCGGCGATCGGCATGGGCGCCCGCGTGATCGTGGTCGACCCGGTGCCGCTGCGTCGCGAGATCGCGATGAAGCTCGGCGCGGACGGCACGATCGACCCGACCGACGGCGATCCGATTGAAGCGGTGCAGGAGATGACCAAGGGCGGCGCCGATCTGGTGGTCGAATGTGCGGGCCATCCGGCCTCGCTGGCCAATGTCTTCGACTATGCCCGCGACGACGGGGATGTCTCGATGGTCGGCATCAATATCGGCCAGAAATTCCCGGTCGAGCTGGGCAAGATCCAGATCAAGAACCTCAACGTGAAAGGCTGCATCGGCTCGCCCGGCGTCTGGCCGGCGGCGATCCGTTTCTTGGAGCGCACCGGGCTCGATCTCTCGCCGATCCAGACCCACAGCTACAACATCGATGACGCGATGACCGCGCTGGAGCTTGGCAAGTCGCCCGACAAGGCGGTCAAGGTCACCTTGGAAATCAGCTGAGACGCGACGCGAGGGAGGAGGAGAAAACATGGCTGAGACGACGCCGCATAGCTTCGGAGGTTCGATGGGACTTTCTTCGATGTCCCTGTCGAAGGGCTTCGTGACCATCGTCGCCTCGACGCTGGCGCTCATCCTCCTTTGCATCATCTTCGCGCCCTCGGCGGTCACCGCCGGGTCGCTGATGGGCAGCCTGCCGTTCGCAGCGGTGCTTGGCATCGTCGGGCTCGGCCAGATGCTGGTGGTGCAGCAGGGCGGCTTCGATCTGTCGGTGCCGGGCTCGGTATCGCTCGCGGTGGTGATCGCCACCCACATGCCCAACGGCCAGGATGCGGGACTTCTGCCCGCCCTGATCATCGCGATCGGCTTTGCGCTCGCCGCGGGGGTGCTCAATGGTATCATGGTCGCCTATTTCCGCCTGAACGCGATCGTCGCGACCATCGGGATGAACGCGCTTCTGTTCTCGGCGGTCTTCGCAATCTCGGGCGGCGTGCCGCGGATCACCACGAATCTGCTGGCCCATATCGCGGGCGGTCAGACCCTGGGCATTCCCCATTCGGTGCTGTTCGCCCTCGCCATTCTGGCTCTCGTGTCCTTCGGCCTCAAAAAGACGGTGGCTGGCCGTCGCTTCGAGGCGATCGGGGCCAACCCGAAGGCGGCCCGCGCGGCGGGTCTGAGCGTCAAACCCTATCAGGCGATGGCCTATGTGGCGGCGCAGATCCTTTACTGCACCGCAGGCATCCTGATCGCAGGGATCACGCGCGAACCCACGGCATTTCAGGGCAACAGCCTGCTTCTGCCCTCGGTCGCCGTCGTGGTGCTGGCAGGGACATCGCTTCTGGGAGGGCGCGGCTTTCCGATCTCGGTCGTCATCGCCGCCTTCTTTCTCAATCAGCTCAGCCAGTTCGCTCTGTCGATCGGTGTGCCGTACTCGGCGCAGACCATCGTGCAGGCGCTCGCTCTTGTATTCGGCATCGGGGTCTACTCGATCGAATGGACGAACCGTTTCAAGAAAGAACAGACAAGTTCTACAGAGGAGGAGAACCATGAAACTGTCTAACCTGAAAGGATGCGCTGCCTATATGGCGCTGGGGCTTGGAATTGCCCTTTCGGCCTCGGCGGCCAGCGCAGAGGACGCACCCTCCTGGTGCGGCCCGAACAAAGCCTCGCTGGCGCTGCTCGACGGTTTCGGTGGCAATAGCTGGCGACTGGTGACGACCGCTTCGGGCAAGGAGGAAGCCGCGAAGTGTCCGAGCATCACCGACTACTACTATGCCGACGGTCAGGGCGACACGCAGAAGGCGATCTCCGACATCAACTCGATGGCGGCGCGCGGTGTCGACGCGATGGTCGTCTTCGGCGATGCCGGTCCTGCAATCCTGCCCGCGCTGACCAAAGCCTACCGCTCGGGCGCGGTCGTCGTGCCCTACCGCGTGAATGTTGGCGGTGAGGCTGGCAAGAACTACACCCGCTTCGTCGGTGCCGACTTCGTCTATGACGGCGAAAGCTGGGGCAAGTGGATCAAGGAGAACTTTCCGGACGGCGCGAACATCCTGTTCCTGTCGGGCCCGGCGGGCAACAGCCAGGGTCTGGACGAGCTCAAGGGGATGAAGAACATCCTCGACGACAGCTACAAGTTCCTGAACCCGGACCCCTTCGCGGTTACCAACTGGGATCCGTCCCTGACGCAGCAGGTGCTGTCGGCCGCCATTGCGCAGCATGACAATATCGACGTCATCGTGTCCGACTTCGGCCCGTCGCTCGTGGGCGCGCTGCCGGTGTTTGCGAATTTCGACCGCTCGATCCCGGCGCTCGCGACCTCGGACGGCAACTCGCTCGGCTGCTTCTGGGAGAAGACCCACGCCGACAACCCCGATTTCAAGCTCTTCACGGTCGCGACCGGCAACGACAACGTTCGTCTCGCCGTGCAATGGGCGATCGCGGAAGCGACCGGTGGCACCCCGCCGTCGGAGGAAATCTTCAAGGCCCCGAACTTCGAGGACTCGACCGATGGGGATCCCAACCCCGTCCAGTGTCGCTCGGATCTGCCCGGCGCGATCTATCTCTCTGCTCAGCTTTCGGGTGACGAGCAGGCGAAGGCCGTCGGTCAGTAACCTCCCCTGTTTCCGGGCGGCGCGATCCGCCCGGAAATACCCGCGCCAACCCCTCAGATCGGCGGAACTAAACGGATGATAGCATTGGCTGAAATCGAACCGATGGAGAAGGCGGACGGGCTCCGCGAAACGTCAACGGGCACCCCCGTGATCCGCTTGCACGGCGTGTCGAAATCCTTCGGGGCGGTCCGCGCCCTGAGCGAGGTGAGCGTCGACATTCACGCGGGCGAAGTGCACGCGATCCTGGGCGAGAACGGGGCCGGGAAATCGACCCTGATGAACCTGATCACCGGCGTTTTGCAGCCCAGCACTGGCCGGATCGAATTCGACGGGCGGGACGTGATGCCGCTCTCGCCGGAAAGCTCGTCGGCGCTTGGCGTCGCGATCTCCTATCAGCACCCGGCGATCCTGCCCGACATGACGGTGCTCGAGAACCTGCAGGTCTCGCTGCCTGCCTCTGTCTTCCAGGGCGACCGCAAGGACCGCGTTGGCCAACGCCTGCTGGAAGAGGTCGGCCTTGAGGTGCCCCTGAACGCGCGCGTCGATACCCTGACGATCGCGCAGAAACACCTGCTGGAGCTGGCGAAAGCACTCGCCGTCCAGCCCCGCGTGCTTATTTTGGATGAACCGACGGCCGCGCTTGATCAGGACGCGACGGATATGCTGTTCGCGAAGGTTCGGGCGCTGAAAGCCTCCGGCACCGCCGTCATCTACATCACCCACCGTCTGGCCGAGTTGCGTCAGATCGCGGACCGCGTGACCGTGTTGCGCGATGGCCGCCACCGTGGCAGCGCGCCGGCGAGCGAGATCACCAATTCCGAACTTCTGGACCTAATCGTCGGGCGGAGACTGGCCTCTGCCTTCCCGCCGAAATGCGCCGACGCCAATCCACCGATCAACTTCGAGGTCGAAGGCCTCAGCGGTCGCAAATTCTCGGACGTGTCCTTCTCGTTCGGGCGCGGCCAGATCATCGGCGTCGCCGGTGTCGAGGGCAACGGCCAGTCCGATCTGATGCGCGCCTTGGTCGGCCTTCAGCCCCATCGCGGCGCGATCAAGCTTCATGGCCGGACGCTCGCATCGAAAGAGCTGAAACACGCGGCCGCCTTCATGCCGTCAGATCGCCATTCGGAAGGCCTCGCCGCGGATTTGACGATCCGAGAAAATGCGACCTTCGCCTCGCTCGACAAATATGCCTCGAGCGGCGTGCTGGATCGTAAGAAAGAAATGCAGAAGGTGCAGGAGGTGTTCTCCTCGCTGGCGGTGAAGGCCGCGGGCGTCGAGGCGAAGGTCTCCCAGCTTTCGGGCGGCAATCAGCAGAAGATCGTGATGTCCCGCGCGCTTCTGTCGGAGCCGGGCTTCATCGTGGCCGACGAACCCACGCAGGGCGTCGATGTCGGCGCGCGTTTCGAGATCTACCGGATCCTGCGCGAAGTCTCCGATGCAGGCACCCCGGTGATCGTCAACTCCTCGGATGCGGCGGAACTGGAAGGGCTGTGCGACATCGTTCTGGTCATGTCGCGGGGCCGCATCGTCGAGACCCTGCGCGGTGACGACATCACCGAGGCCCGCATCGTCGGGGCTGCGGTCGAGGCCGACACGCATGCGCATCACGTCGATGAAGAGCATCAGGCGAAAGAGGGCTTCGGCGCGAAACTGCGCCATTTCGTGCAGACCGATAATGCGACCATCGTGCCGCTCGCGCTGGTGACCGTGTTGCTCGCGCTGTTCGTAAGCGCGCAGAACGAGAATTACCTGTCGTCCTTCAACGTCTCGAATATCCTGATCCTCGCCACCGCGCTTGGCTTCATCGCCCTGGGGCAGACCATCGCCTTGCTGATGGGCGGGATCGACCTGTCGGTCGGGCCGCTCGCCGGTTTCCTCGTCGTGATCGGGTCCTTCTTTATCAACGATGGCAGCCCGGCCACGACGATGGCGCTCGGTTTCGCGCTGATGTTCGGCGCGGCGATCGTCGTCGGCTTGATCAACGGCGTGCTGATCCGCTTCGCCAATTTCACGCCTATCGCAGCCACTTTGGCGATGTTCATCGGTTTGCAGGGCATGAGCTTCGTGCTGCGCGAAGGTCCGGGCGGCTACATCTCCTTCGATGTGATCGACACGCTCACCCGGAGCTTCGGCCCGGTGCCGGTCGCCTTCGTGGTGATGATCGCGATCGCAATCGCGATGGAGCTGGGTCTGCGCCGCAAGCGGGCAGGGTGGCAGCTTCGCGCAGTCGGCTCGCATGAGGAATCCGCACGTCGGATCGGCGTGCGCACGGACCGGACCTTCGTGCTCGGCTATATCGCCGTGTCGCTGCTGACCGCACTTGGTGCGATCATGCTGATGGCGCAGATCGGCGTCGGCGACCCGGCGCAAGGCGTGAACTACACGCTGGGCAGCATCACCGCGGTCGTGCTGGGCGGCACCAGCCTTCTCGGCGGGCGCGGCACCTTCATCGGCTCGCTGCTGGGCGCGGTGCTTCTGACCGAAGTGCTCAACGCCGTGTCCTTCCTCGGTCTGTCGCAGGCCTACCAATACGGCTTCCAGGGGGTGCTGATCCTCGTGGCGGCGCTCATCTACACGACCGCGCGTCGGCGTCGCGAGGAGTAACCTCGCGGCCCACGCTGGCTCAATTCAACGCCTCGTCTGTGCGAGGCGCAGGGAGGAACCATGCCTGAAGCGTTCATCTACACATCCACTCCGGGGCGCATCGTCTTTGGCTCCGGGACCTTGGCGAAAGTCGCCGAGGAGGTGGAGAGACTGGGCTGCGCCCGCGCACTGATCCTGTCGACGCCGTTCCAGAAAAACGACGCCGAGGCGCTTGCGAAAGACCTCGGGGAGATGGCGGCCGGAACCTTCACCGAAGCCGCGATGCACACGCCCGTCGCCGTGACCGAAGCGGCGCTCGAGGTTTATAACGAGACCAAGGCCGATTGCGTTGTGGCGCTCGGCGGCGGTTCGACCATCGGTCTGGGCAAGGCCATCGCCTGGCACAACGACGCGCCGCAGGTGGTGATCGCGACGACCTATGCCGGTTCCGAGGTGACCGACATTCTCGGCCAGACAGAGAACGGGCAGAAGACGACCGTCCGTGATCCCAATATCCGCCCGGAAACCGTGATCTACGATCCCGATCTGACGCTGGGCCTGCCGGTCGCGATGAGCGTCGCGAGCGGGTTGAACGCGATGGCCCACGCGGTCGAGGCGCTCTATGCGCCCGACGCGAACCCCGTCACCTCGCTGATGGCGGTCGAAGGGCTGCGTGCGTTGAAATCGGCACTGCCGCGGATCGTCGAGACGCCGGAGGATCGCGATGCCCGCGCCGATGCGCTATACGGGTCATGGCTGTGCGGCACCGTGCTGGGCGCAGTCGCCATGTCGCTGCATCACAAGCTCTGCCACACGCTCGGCGGCGGGTTCGACATGCCCCATGCGGAGACACATGCGATCCTGCTGCCGCATACCGCCGCCTATAACGCCGAGGCCGCGTCGGCGCAGCTCGCCCGAGCGACCGAGCTGTTCGGCGGCGATCTGGGCGGCGGTCTTTACGACTTCGCGCGCTCCATCGGGGCCCCGCTCGCGCTGGCCGACTTTGGCCTCAAGGAAAGCGATCTGGCGCGCGCCGCCGATATGGCCGTCCAGAACCCCTACAAGAACCCGCGCGAAATCACGCGCGACGGCATTCTCGACCTGCTGACCCGCGCCCATGCCGGTCAGCGGCCCATCACGACCTGATAGGAATGAATGACATGACCCAAGAGCCGAAGATCGCCTATTTCACCGAGGACGCCTCGGTCGAAACCGTCAACGCCCGGGTTTCGGAAAGCACCGATGCGCGCCTCCAGACCGTGATGGCGAGCCTCGTCCGTCACCTGCATGCCTTCGTCAAGGACGTCGAGCTGACCCAAGCCGAGTGGGATATCGCGATCGATTTCCTCACCAAGACCGGCCAGATCTGCGACGAGAACCGGCAGGAGTTCATTCTGCTCTCCGACGTGCTTGGGGTCTCGATGCTGGTCGATGCGATCAACAATCGCCGCCCGACCGGGGCGACCGAGAACACCGTGCTCGGGCCGTTCCACGTCGATGGCGTGCCGGAATACGAGATGGGCGCGAACATCACACAAGCGGGCGGGCGCGAGACTTGCCGCTTCTATGGCACCGTCACCGATCTCGACGGCAAGCCGGTCGAAGGCGCGCGGATCGATGTCTGGTCGGACAGCGAGGACGGCTTCTACGACGTCCAGCAGCCCGACATTCAGCCGCGCAACAACAATCGCGGCGTGTTCACCACGGGTCCGGACGGGCGCTACTGGTTCGAGGGCATCAAGCCGGTTTCCTACCCGATCCCCGATGACGGTCCGGTGGGCAAGATGCTGGGCAAGCTCGGGCGTCATCCGTATCGACCCGCGCATATGCATTTCATCGTCAGCGCCGAGGGCTTCGATCCGGTGACGACCCATACTTTCGTGGCGGGCGACAAATACCTGACCTCGGATGCGGTGTTCGGCGTCAAGGAATCCCTGATCGCCGAGTTCACCCCGGTCGAGAATGGCGAGACGCTGTGGGAGTCCAATTGCGACTTCGTGCTGCACCGGACTGAGTGAGCGGGGAGGCTATCATGTCGAACAGAGACGAGATGGGCGGCGTCGTCGTCACGGGGGCCGCGCGGGGCATCGGCTTCGAAATCGGCCGGCGCGCGGTGGCGACTGGATATGGCGTGGTGATCGCGGATCTCGATGCCGCGGCAGGCGAGGGGGCGGCTAAGGCCCTCACCGCAGAGGGCGGTCGAGCGATTTTCTGCAAGACCGACGTCACCGACCGGGCGGCGACCCGGGCTTCGATCGCCGCCTGCGCGGCGGAGTTCGGCTTTCTCCATGCCATCGTCAACAACGCAGGCTTCAACCGTCCGCAGCCGTTTCTCGAGACGACCGAAGAGAACTGGAACCAGATCATGACGGTCAACGGAATGGGCGTTCTGATCGGCATTCAGGAGGCCGCGAAGGCGATGATCGCGGGCAAGCGGAAAGGCAAGATCATCAACACCGCCTCGATGGCGGGCCGGGCGGGCTTTGGCGATTTCGCCCCCTATTGCGCGAGCAAAGCCGCGGTCATCAGCCTGACTCAGGCGGCTGCGCGCACGCTCGCGCCGCACGGAATCACCGCGAACGCCTTCGCTCCCGGCGTGGTGGAGACCGACCTCTGGACGGTGCTCGACAAGGATTTGATGGAAATGGGGGTGTCTTCCGAGCCGGGCGAGGCGCTGCGCAACTTCGCCGCCGGAATCCCGCTCGGCCGCACGTCGACGCCCGCAGATGTGGCCGGAACGGTGGCTTTCCTACTCTCGCCGGATTCCGACTACATGACCGGCCAATGCCTGCAGATCGACGGCGGGATGATCATGCAATGACCGCAACCGAGGAGACGCGATCCATGACCAAGCAAACCCCATTTCCCCGCATCGCCTTCATCGGAACCGGTGCGCAGGGTGCCTCCATCGCGGCGGATTTCACGCTCGCAGGTCTGGACGTCACCTTCATCGACCAATGGCCCGCGCATGTCGAAGCGATGCGGGCGAACGGCCTGACGGTCAATATGCCGACCCGCCAGCTGCACACGCCGGTCAAGGCGCTGCACCTGTGCGAGATCGCCGAGATCAAGGAACCTTTCGATCTCGTCTTCATGGTGGTGAAAGCCTACGACACTCGCTGGGCGGCGGAGATGATCAAGCCGGTTCTGGCGGAGCACGGCTTCGTCGTGGGGCTGCAGAACGGTATGACCCAAGAGGCGATCGCAGAGATCGTCGGCAAGCATCGCACGATCGGCGCGGTGATCGAGATCGCCTCGAACATGTGGGAACCCGGCATCACCACGCGCCAGAACGACACCGATGAAAGCTGGTTCGCGCTGGGCGCGCTCGACCCCGAGCAGCAGCCGCGCGTGGAGGAGGTCGCCAATATCCTGCGCCATTCCGGCACCGTCGAAGTCGTGGAGGATATCCACTCCGCCAAATGGATGAAGCTCGTGGTGAATGCGGCGGAGCTGATCCCCTCGGCGATCATCGACACCGCACTCAACGATGCCGCGCGCCAGCCCGAGTTTCTCGAGGTAATGCGCAAGGCAGGCTACGAGGCGATGGACGCGGCGCTGGCCGACGGCGCCACGGTCATGCCGATCATCGGGATGCCGCCGGTCATGAGCAATCACCCTGAGCGCTACGTGGACGAGATCTTCGACGAGGTGCTGCGCACTTTCTCGCGCGAAGACACGCTGACGACCTCGCTGCAGGACTGGCGCAAGGGCAGGCGGGCCGAGGTCGACGAGGTGAACGGGCTCGTTGTCGATATCCTCGAAGCGAAGGGGGAAGCCGCGCCGATGAACCGCAAGGTCGTCGAGATGGCCAAGGAGATCGAGGCGGGCAAACGCGTCCTCAGCCCCGCGAACGCGGGCGAACTGGTGGCGCATTACCGAGGGCTAGTGCAGTAGGGACGTGTCTGCTCAGCTCGTAAACCCTTCGGCAGCTTGCATGAGGCTGCGCCGTCGCCGGTGGTTTTTCGGTAGCAAAGGTTGTCGCAAGCTCAGCGGATTATGCCTGAATTCGGATAAATTGCTTGGATGATGCCTCGCGCAAGGCGATAAGCGGAAGGAAATGGCAATAGATCGACGCGTGACGTGAAGATACATAAGTTCGATATCAGTGGACATCCCGGGGAGACTGTCGGTGACATCACCCACCGGCGCCTGCGCGGCGACATCGTGCATGGGCGGTTCAAGCCGGGGCAAAAGCTGAAGCTCGATCTGCTGCGCAAGAAATACGATATCAGCGTGACGACGCTGCGCGAATTGCTCAGCAGCCTGACGAATGAGGGGCTCGTCACCGCCGAGGGGCAGCGCGGCTTCGAGGTGGCGCCGATCAGCAAGGCTGACCTGCGCGATCTGGCCGACCTGCGACTGCTGCTCGAGACCCACGCTCTGCGCCAGTCCATCGCGAATGGCGATATCGAGTGGGAAGCAGGCGTCGTGTCTTCGCATTACAAACTCGAAACGATCGAGCGCGAGCTGATCGCGGGCGGCGACGGGCCGGTGCAACCCTGGGTGCGTCACGACTGGGATTTCCACTTCGCGATGATCGCGGCATGCGACAGGCCGAACCTGATGCGCACGCATTCCTCGGTCTTCGATCGCTTCATGCGCTATCACATGATCATTCTGGAATTCCGCGGCGAGAAGGCGAAGGAAGATCACATTCGCCTGCGCGACCTGACCTTGGCCCGCGATGCGGATGCGGCCGTAGAGCTGCTGATCTCCCATGTCGAAAGCGGCGTCGACCACATTCTGGCGACCGGTCGCGTTCCCTGAACTCTTTGAAAGACGGTGTCTGACAGTCGGCAAGCGGGTGGAGAAGAACACCCGCTCGTGATTTTACCCGTCAAAAATAAAAATGTATGATATTTTTAAAGTTGACATATGAAATTTGAGATGCCGAATTGAATGAGCCGCTTTCGATGCGGCGAAAGGGAGGAACTATGACCAAATTGACTCGCCGCAGCGTGCTGGCGACAGGGGCCGCTGGCGCAGCCGCGACCCTGATGGCAGGCACTGCATTCGCTCAAGATCGCAAACGGCTCCGCCTGTCTTCGGTGGTGTCGAATAACGACATTCGCGCCAAGGCCTTCGCCCGCATTTCCGAGGATGTCGCCAAGGATTTCGACCTGCAGGTCTATAACCAGTCGACGCTTGTTCCCCAAGGGGGCGAACTGACTTCGATCCAGCGCGGGACGCTGGAAATGGGCCTCGTCGCGCCGCAGAAGCTGGCCGATCAGGTGCCGGAATGGTCGATCCTGACTGCCGCTTACGTGCTGCGCGATGCGGCCCATATGAAAGCCGTCTTCGACAGCGACGTAGGCAAGCAGTTGAACGACCTCGCAGCGCAGGCTGGGCTCCATGTCCTCGCGCCGGTCTATTTCGGCGCGCGTCAGGTCAACCTGAAGCCCGAGAAGAAGATCAACACACCGGAAGATCTGAAGGGGATGACCCTGCGCATGCCGGGCGGCGACGCGTGGCAGTTCCTTGGCGAGGCGATCGGCGCCAGCCCGACGCCGCTGGCCTATTCCGAGGTCTACACCGCGCTCCAGACCGGGGCGATCGACGGTCAGGACAACCCGCTGCCGAACGACTACAACATGAAGTTCTACGAGGTCACGAGCCAGATCGCCCTGACCAGCCACCTCGTCGGCTTCGACGTGCTTGGTATCTCCAAGAAGGTCTGGGACGACATGAGCGCCGATCAGCAAAAGCTGCTCAAGGACTCCGTGGACAAGGAGATCGCCGCCAGCACCGAGGAGCACCTCAAGCGCGAGCAGGAACTGGTGGACTTCTTCAAGGAACAGGGCCTCGAGGTCTACGAACCCGACCGCGCCGCCTTCCGGGACTACGCCCAGAAGAAGTATCTCGCCAGCGACTTCGCCAAGAGCTGGCCCGAGGGGATGCTCGAACAGATCAACGCGATCGAGGCCTGAACCCCGACAAGTTGAGGGCGGGGGGCCATGCCGGCCTCTCGCCCCTCGAAAGGCAAACCGATGCAAAACACGAGCCGCCGCTGGCGGAACGTAGCGCGCCGTCTGGCCGACGCCGTTCCGGCGCTGCTTCTGGCCGCCATGTTCCTGGCCTTTATCGTTCAGGTCTTCATGCGCTATGTCCTGAACCACCCCGTCGGCTGGACGGTCGAGCTTTGCGTCATAGCGTGGCTCTGGGTCGTGCTGTGGGGGCAATCCGTCTCGGCACGCGAAGAAGACGAGATCCGCTTCGACATCATCTACGGCGCAGTCCGGCCCAAGGTGCGCCGCGTGTTCCGCATCCTGTTCTCGATCTTCATCGTCGGAATCTATGCGGCCTCGCTGCCGGATGTCCTGAGCTACATCTCCTTCATGAAGATCGAAAAGACGGCCTATATGAAGATCCCCTTCAGCTACGTCTTCTCCGTTTTCGCAATTTTCACGGCGGTCACGATCCTGCGCTACGGCTGGATCCTGATCAAAGAGCTGCGCGGCCAGGGCCCCGAAGATGACAACCCTGATCTGACGCAAGTCGCGCGCAAGGATTTCTCCGAATGAGCTGGGAATTCACCCTCGCCGTGGCGGCCATCGTCGCCACCGCCATCGTCGGCCTGCCGATCGGGCATGCCATGCTGGGGGCCTCGATCCTCTATCTTCTGCTCGAACAGCAGGACATGAGCATCGCCGCCGAGCAGGTCCTGCGCGGGCTCTACGGCTCCTACGTCCTGCTGGCGATCCCGCTCTTCATCTTCGCGGCCGACCTGATGAACATCGGCTCGCTCTCCGACCGGCTGCTGGATTTCTGCCGTGCGCTGGTGGGACGCTTCCGGGGCGGGCTGGGCCATGTGAACGTCGTGTCGTCGCTGATCTTCTCGGGCATGTCGGGCTCGGCTATCGCCGACGCGGTCGGGATCGGCAAAATCATCATCCAACTGATGACCAAGGACGGGAAATATCCCCCGGCCTATGCCGGAGCGATCACCGCCGCCGCTGCGATCATCGGCCCGATCATACCGCCCTCGATCCCGATGGTGCTCTACGCGCTCGTCTCCGACACCTCGATCGGATACCTCTTTCTCGGCGGCGTGGGACCGGGTCTGATCCTCGCGCTTCTGCTGATGGTGATGAACGCCATTCAGGCGCGGCGTCACGATTTCCCGGTAGAAGTGCCCGTGCCGGTGCGCGAGATGCCCCGCATCACGCTGCGCGCCGTGCCCGCATTGCTGATGCCGGTGATACTTCTGGTTGGCATCTATGGCGGCATCACCACGCCCACCGAGGCGGCCGCGCTCGCCGCGCTCTATGCCTTCCTGATCTCGACCTTCCTCTACCGCTCCGTCAGCCTGCGCGCAGCCTATGAGACCGTGTGCCAATCCGCGCGATCCACGGCGAGCGTGGGCATCCTGATCGCCGGGGCGCTGGCTTTCAACTACGTGGTCACGGTGGAGCAAATCCCGAACGAGATCCGCGGCGCATTGGGTGACATGCAGCTCGACCGGGTCACCTTTCTGCTCTTGGTCAACGTGCTCTTGCTGGTTCTCGGATGCCTGCTGGAAGCCAATGCGATCCTCCTCGTGATCGTGCCGATCCTGCTGCCCACCGCGGTCTCGCTCGGTGTGGACCCGGTACATTTCGGGGTGGTCGTCGTGGTCAACACGATGATCGGACTCGCAACGCCGCCCTATGGGTTACTGCTCTTCGTCGTCAGCGGGATCACCAAATCCCCGATCGGTCAGACGATCCGGCATCTCGTCCCCTTCCTCATCATCATGATCGTCGGACTCGCGATCATCACTTTCGTGCCGGGCACCGTGCTGTGGCTGCCCCGGCTTTACGGTTACGGCGGCTGACAGGCCGCAAATCAGGAGACCTCACATGGCCCAGAAAGACCTTCCGATCCTGGTCATCAATGGCCCCAACCTGAACCTGCTCGGCACGCGCCAGCCCGAGATCTACGGGCACGACACGCTTGAAGATGCCGAGCGGTTGAGCCGTGATGCGGCCGCTGCGGCGGGGGTGGAAATCGACTTCCGCCAATCCAACCACGAGGGCGAAATCGTCGACTGGATCCAATGGGCCCGCACCAACGCGAGCGCCATCCTGATCAACCCGGCGGGCTTCACCTCGACCTCCATCGCGATCCTCGACTCCCTGCTGATCTTCGACGGCCCCATCTTCGAGGTTCATGTCTCGGCCCTGTTCCGGCGCGACGAATTCCGTCACCCGTCCTACGTCTCGAAAGCGGCGACGGCGAAAATCGAAGGCTTCGGCATCGCGGGTTACGGCTTCGCGATCACCCGGATTGCCCAACTCGTGAAAGGCGCCAAGTGATGCCTGCCCCCGAGAGCCCTTCCGAGGCCGCGTCGGACGACGCGGTCATCCGGCTGGGTCTGATCGGCGACAATATCGCCGTCTCGCAGGCCCCGCGCCTGCACCGGCTGGCAGGGCTGCAGAACGGGCGCGAAGTGACCTATGACCGGCTTGTCCCGCGCGAGCTTGGTCAGGATCACGCGACGATCCTCGCCGACTGCGCCGCACGCGGCTATCGGGGGCTCAACATCACTTATCCCTACAAGGAGAAGGTGGCGGCGCTGGTTCGGATCTCCGACCCGATGGTCCGACGGCTGGGCGCGGTGAATACCGTCCTCTTCGAACCCACCGGAGCGGAGGGCCACAACACCGATCATTCCGGCTTCATCTCCGCCTATCGCGCCGCACGCGGCCCCACGCCGCCCGGAACCACCCTGCTTATCGGCACCGGTGGCGTCGGGCGGGCCATCGCCTTCGCGCTGGTTGCGCTCGACGCCTCAGAGATCCGCCTCGCCGACCACGACATCGAGAAGGCCGAGGTTCTCGCGTCGGAACTGGAAGCGGCGAAACCGGGACTTCGCGTCACCGTGGGGCGGGACGCCGCCGAGATGTCCGAAGGCACCGAAGGGCTCATCAACGCAACCCCGGTCGGCATGACCGGCCATCCGGGCTCGCCACTTGAGGCATCCGCAATCACCGGCGCATGGGCCTTCGACGCCGTCTACACGCCGGTCGAGACCGAGTTCCTCACCACTGCACAGGCGGCGGGCCTGCGGGTCATCTCGGGTTACGAGCTGTTCATCTGGCAGGGCGTCGATGCCTGGAAGCTCTTCACGGGTCTGCCGCTCGACGTCGCCCGCTTGCGCAGCGATCTCGCGAAAACCGACCCGGCCACATCCTGAAAGGAGGCCTCCCATGAAAACCGCTATCGCCACTGTCTCGATTTCGGGAACGTTGCAGGAAAAGCTGGAGGCGATTGCTGCAGCGGGATTCGACGGGATCGAGATATTCGAACAGGATTTCATCGCCCATGACGGCGGGCCGCGCGAAGTCGGCCAGATGGTGCGCGATCACGGGCTGGAAATCTTCCTCTTCCAGCCCTTCCGCGATTTCGAGGGACTCCCGGCTCCACTTCGCCATCGAGCCCTGAAACGCGCCGAGCACAAATTCGATCTCATGCGCGAGCTCGGCACCCGCGACATGCTGGTCTGTTCCTCGGTTCATCCCGAGGCGCTTGGCGGGATTGATCGCATGGCTGGCGATTTCGCCGCCTTGGGCGAGCTTGCCGCAGATTACGACATCCGCGTCGGCTTCGAGGCGCTCGCGTGGGGGCGCCATGTCTGGGACCACCGCGACGCGTGGGAAGTGGTGCGCCGGGCCGATCACCCCAATGTCGGCCTGATCCTCGACAGCTTCCATACGCTCGCCCGCAAGATCGACCCGGATACGATACGGCGGATCCCGGGAGACAAGATTTTCTACGTCCAGCTTGCCGATGCCCCGGCGATCGATATGGACCTGCTCTACTGGTCGCGCCATTTCCGGAACATGCCGGGCGAGGGCGATCTGGACGTCACCGGCTTCATGCGCGCCGTGATGGCGACTGGTTATGACGGACCGGCGAGCCTCGAGATTTTCAACGACCAGTTCCGCGGCGGCCCGATGCGGACGATCGCACACGACGGCTATCGCTCGCTGGTGGCGCTAATGGACGATGTCCGCCGCACCGAGCCCGGGCTGGAAGACAAGATCAGTCAGATCCCGGCCCGCGTTGCCGTGGAAGGTGTCGAATTCATCGAGTTCGCAGCACAGGGCGCGGAAGCTGAGACGCTGAAGACATTGCTCTCCACACTTGGCTTCCGCATGTCGGGAAGGCATCGCAACAAGAAGCTGGAAGTCTGGCGTCAGGGCGATATCCGTATTCTCATCAACGCCGAGACGGCGGGCTTTGCTGCCTCCACTTGGACCGCGCGCGGCACCAATGTCTGCGACATCGGCCTCAAGGTCGCGGATGCGGCCTCGACGGTCACGCGTGCGCGAGCGCTCGGCGCCGATACTTTCTCGCAGCCGGTCGGCCCCGGCGAGTTGGAAATCCCCGCGATCCGCGGGCTCGGGGGCTCGGTTCTGCATTTCGTAGATGACACGAGTGGCCTCGGCGAAGTCTGGGAGGTCGAGTTCGAACCTGCGGAAGACAAGCCGCGAGGCGACGCCAGCCTGACGTCCATCGACCATATCGCTCAGACGATGGAATATGACGAGATGCTCAGCTGGGCGCTGTTCTACACGACGCTGTTCGACATGCAGAAAGCCCCGATGGTCGACGTGATCGACCCGGACGGGCTCGTCCGCAGCCAAGCCATCGCATCGCGCGCGCGCCCGGATGGAAAGGGCCTGAAGGTTACGCTCAACGGAGCCGAGACGCATCGCACCCTCGCGGGCGATTTCCTGACGCATGGCTTCGGCGCGTCCGTGCAGCATGTGGCTCTGAGAACCGACGATATGCTCAAGACCGCCGCCGCGCTGGCTGATCTGGGCTTCGACCCGCTGCCGATGCCGGCCAACTACTATGCGGATCTCGAAGCGCGCTTCGACCTGTCGCCGGAGTTTCTGGAGCGGCTGCGCGCGTCGAACATCCTCTATGACGAGGATGTGCATGGCGCCTTTCTTCAGCTTTACTCGCGGCCCTTTGCGGGAGGCATGTTCTTCGAAATCCTCGAAAGGCGGGGCGGCTACGCGGGGTTCGGTGCGGCCAACGCCCCGTTCCGGATCGCCGCGCAGAAGCGGTTTGGCCGCGTGAAGGGCATGCCCGACCTCTGAGTGACGGCGACTCGGTGAAATGTCCCCGAGTGTCTTGGTGACGGGAGCAGGGAGATGCCGAACTTGGCTTGCCGCTGATCCTCCATTCTCCCGCGTACTGTCCGTTTTCCCGTTTCGCAGTGAAATGGCGACATACTCAGTCTCTGGTGTGATTTTCACCAGAAATCAGTCTCTTACGATTTAGAGGAAGCTGGAGCGGGTAGCGGGAATCGAACCCGCGCGTTCAGCTTGGGAAGCTGACAGGCTACCATTACATCATACCCGCATGGTGCGAGCGCAGAGGTATTCCAGCCGAAAGCCACGGTCAAGAGGGATCGCGCGCGTCCTCGTGCCCTCCCATGAAAAAGCGCCCGGCGAGGATCAACTCACCGGGCGCCAGGCGCCGCGCGAAAAAAGGGAGACGAGGCGCGGGGTCGATTTACATCTTCGGCTGAAGCACGGTGTCGATCACGTGGACCATGCCGTTCTTCTGCTTCACATCGGCGGTCTGAACCGTCGCGACATCGCCTTTCGGGTCCTTCAGCATCACCATGCCGTCCTTGACCATCGCGGTCAGATCACAGCCGCCGAGCGTCTTGATCGTGGCCATGCCGTTGCCCTTCTGAACGGTCGCCATGATGTTCTCGGCGGTGATCACGCCCTTGGCGACGTGGCAGGTCAGGATATGCGTCAGCATTTCCTTGTTTTCCGGCTTCACCAGCGTGTCGACGGTGCCCGCGGGCAGCTTGTCGAAGGCCGCGTTGGTCGGCGCGAAGACGGTGAACGGGCCGGGGCCTGCCAGGGTGTCGACGAGGCCCGCCGCTTTCACCGCGGCGACCAGCGTGGTGAGGTTCGGAGCGGCCGAGGCATTGGCTGCGATCGGCTTGCTCTCATACATCTTGGCGCCACCAACCATCGGGTTTGCCAGCGCGGGCAGGGCGAGGCCCAGCGTTGCAGCTGCGGTGAGCGATGCGGCGAATGCACGGAATTTCATAGACATAAGGATTTTCCTCCCTGTTAAACGACGGTTGTCCCCGCCAAAGCACAAGGGTTACGGCGCGCTGGGGTTGCGCTGATCACTTATGTCTCATCACGAAACCGTGTGCAGCCTGATCCGGCCTGAAATTGGACGTCTCGCAGCGCCCCGAGGCGAGGCCCGAAAGCCCGTCTCAGCCGCGCCGGCGCCGCCTGCGTCCGCCATCCTCACCCGAGCCGCCGGTGTTGAAGCTGACCTCCGGAAGCGGTGCGATCTTGCGCAACTCGGGGAAGGGGGCGGTGGCGTGCGGCAGCGCGTTCGCGGCGACGAAATGCTCCTGGAAGCGCGGCTCGATCGCGGTCTCGACCTTGGTGATCTGATGCACCTGCGCCTCGATCTCGCGCCGCGCCTTCACCGAGCACAGCGCCATATGCGCGCCGGTGCCCGCCGCGTTGCCCGCCGAGGTGACGTGACCCAGCGGCGCATCCGGGATCATCCCCAGCACCATCGCGTGCTTGGGCGAGATATGCGCGCCGAACGCGCCCGCGAGCACCACGCGGTCGACCGTGTCCACACCCATTTCGTCCATCAACAGGCGCGCGCCCGCATAGAGCGCGGATTTCGCCAGTTGGATCGCACGGATGTCGCCTTGGGTGACAGTGATGCGCGGGCCTTCCTCGCCGCCGTCATAGATCACGTATTCATGGGTGCGCCCGTTCGGCTCGCAGCGCGGCGTACCGACCTGCTCGGCCGAGCCGATCAGCCCCGACGTGTCCACGATCCCCGCCATCCGCATCTCGGCCACGGCCTCAATGATGCCCGAGCCGCAGATGCCGGTGATCCGGGGCGTGCCGAATTCGGGATCGGTCGACCAGTGGTCATTGCCAATGATCTTGAAGCGCGGCTCCTTGGTCGCGGGGTCGATCTCGATCCGCTCGATGGCGCCCGGAGCGGCGCGCTGGCCGCTGGAGATCTGCGCGCCCTCGAAGGCGGGGCCGGTGGGTGAAGAACAGGCCAGAACCCGTTGTTTATTACCAAGAAGTATCTCGGCATTGGTGCCGACATCGACGATCAGAGACAGGTCGTCGCGCTTCTGCGGAGCCTCCGACAGCGCCACCGCCGCCGCATCCGCGCCGACATGGCCCGCGATCAGCGGTAGGATATAGGCCCGCGCGCCGGGGCTGGCCTCGATGCCGATTTCGCGCGCCGCGAATTCAAGGCTTTCCGAGGTCGCGAGCGCGAATGGCGCCTGACCCAGCTCCACCGGATCGATGCCCAGCAGCAGGTGGTGCATCACCGGGTTACAGACGACGACCGCCTCGACGATCTCGCCCGTCTCGACCTTCGCCTCGCCCGCCAGTTGCCGCGCCAGATTGCCCATCGCGTCCCGCACGGCATTGGTCATTTCCTGATCGCCGCCGGGGTTCATCATCACGTAGGAGACCCGGCTCATCAGGTCTTCGCCGAAGCGGATCTGCGGGTTCATCACGCCGGCGCTCGCCAGCACCCGCCCGTCATCGAGCGCGACCAGATGCCCCGCGATCGTGGTCGAGCCAAGGTCGATCGCGAGCCCGTAGAGCGGCACCTCGCGCACGCCGGGGAAGATGCCGGTCACGCGCGGCCCGTCGCCCGCATCGTGGATCGCGACCGTGACTTTCCACTCGGCCTTGCGCAGCGCGGGCTGCAGCATCCGAAGCACATCAAGATCGGCGCGCACGCCCTTGATCTGCCACTGCTTTTCGAGCGCCTGCGAGAGCCGCTGTAGGTCGCCCTCGGGGCGGTGCATATCCGGTTCCGCGACTTCGACATAGACGGGCCGCGTCGCCGGATCCATTTCCATCACGCGCTCTGAGGCCGCCTTGCGCACGACCTGTTTGTGGACCTGACTTTCGGGCGGCACGTCGATCACCACGTCGTCGAGAATCTCCGTCTGGCAGCCCAGACGCCGCCCCGGTTTCAGCCCGCGAATCCGGTCATAGCGTTCCTCGACCGCGTTGAGCGGGCTGACCGCGTCCGGCTCCACATGCAGGCCGAGTTTCGGGAAATCCCCGAAGGAGGGCGTGCATTGGCATTTCGAGCACACGCCGCGCCCGCCGCAGACGGAATCGAGATCGACCCCCAGCTTGCGCGCCGCCGCGAGCACTCTCGTGCCACGCGCCACGCGCCCCCGCTTTCCAGAGGGGGTAAAGATCACCTGCACGTCGTCGGCCATATCGCGCTCCCGTTTTCCTTGCCCCCGTTCTAGGGCCCAAGCGGGGCAGAGCAAAGCCCGCAACCGACGCGCGTGGATGAGAAATCGTCATCATCATCATGCAAGCGGTGCGCGCCGCCCATTGCTCTCCCCAGCGCCGCGTTCTATCTAATCGGCCCATGAAGATACTCTTTCTAGGCGATGTGATGGGCCGCGCGGGCCGCGCCGCGATCACCGAAACCCTGCCGAAACTTCGCGAGGAGTGGCGCCTCGATTTCGTCGTGGTCAATGGCGAGAACGCCTCGGGCGGCATGGGGCTGACCGGCGATCATGCGAAGCTTCTGCTGGATGCGGGCGCGGATGTGGTGACGCTGGGCGATCACGCCTTCGATCAGAAGGACATGCTGCGCTTCATCGAGAGCGAGCCGCGCATCATCCGCCCCGTGAACTTTGCCAAGGAAGCGCCGGGCAAGGGCGCGCGGGTGTTTCAGGACCGGCGCGGGCGCAAGGTGCTGGTGGCGCAGGTGCTGGGCAATGTGTTCATGAAACGCGCCTTTGACGATCCCTTCTCGGCCATCGAGGCAGAGTTGAAACGCTACCCGCTGGGCGGGGCGGTGCAGGCGGCGCTGGTGGATGTGCATTGCGAGGCGACGTCGGAGAAGATGGCGATGGGTCATTGGTGCGACGGGCGTGCAAGCGTCGTCGTGGGCACCCATACCCATGTGCCCACGGGCGACGCGCAGATTCTCGAGAAGGGCACGGCTTACCTCTCCGATGCGGGCATGTGCGGCGATTACGATTCCGTCATCGGCATGGCGAAGGCCGAACCGATGCGCCGTTTCGTGACCGGCATGTCGAAGGAACGCTTCTCGCCCGCGCGCGGTCCGGTGACGCTGTGCGGCTTTTATGTCGAGACCGACGACAAGACCGGGCGCGCCACCCGCTGCGAGGCAGTGCGCACCGGCGGCAGGCTCGCACAATCGGTGCCAATCTGAGCGTCGTTCGCGTCCCGAGTTGCCCGAACCTCATGCCGTTACGTGGAAATTTCCTCTGCCGCGGGCAGAGCGCGCTTGCTCGTGCAACACGTGTCGATAGTATCGGGCCGATGCGCTTACGCGAGAGCCTGACATGATCCAACTGCCCTTCACCGGCACCGAGACCGCCATCGCGGCCCTTCTCGTCGTGGGGTGGATGTTCGTCATGTTCGTCCGCGAGACATGGCCGCCAGAGGTCACCGCCATGGCAGGCGCGGCCCTGATGCTGATCTTCGGATTCGTGCCCTACGAGAACGCAGCCGCGATTCTGTCGAACCCGGCGCCCTGGACCATCGCCTTCATGTTCCTGATCGTCGGCGCGCTGGTTCGGACCGGCGCGCTCGACGCGATGACGCGCTATGCGGAATCGCGGATCGACCAGAACCCGAAGCTGACCGTGCTGCTGATGTTCGGGGTAACGATGTTCGCAAGCGCCGTGATGAACAACACGCCGGTCGTCGCAGTGATGATCCCGGTCTTCATTCAGGTCGCGCGCAAGCTGAACCTCTCGCCGTCGCGGCTGCTGATGCCGCTGAGCTATGTCACCGTGATGGGCGGCATGATCACCCTGATCGGCACCTCGACCAACATTCTCGTCGATGGCGTCGTGCGGGGGCGGGGGATGGAGCCCTTCACCATTTTCGAGATCGCGCCTCTGGGCTTCGCGATCTGTCTGGTCGGCGGGACGTTCCTTGCGATCTTCGCGCCGAAACTTATCCCCGAGCGGCAATCGCTCTCCTTCATGCTCGGCGACCGTCCGAAGATGAAATATTTCACCGAGGTCGCGATCCCGGAGGAAAGCGGGCTGATCGGCGAGTCGGTGCTCGAGACCGACACGTTCAAGCGCGAGGGCGTGCGGGTGATCGACGTGCTGCGCGGCGATGCCTCTTTGCGCCGCGATCTCGCCTCGGTCGAGCTGATGGCAGGTGACCGCGTCGTTCTGCGCTCCGAGATGGAAGAGCTTCTGGGGATGCAGAAGAACCGCGACCTGCGCATGGTCGACAAGCTGTCCTCGGTGCAGACCGAGACGGTGGAAGTGCTGATCTCGCCCGGCTGCCGGATGATCGGGCAGCGTCTGGGCGATATGCGCCTGCGCCGCCGCTACGGGGTCTACACGCTGGCCGCGCACCGCCGGAACCAGAATATCGGCCGTCAGCTCGACGATCTGATCGTGGTGGTGGGCGATACGCTGCTGCTCGAAGGCGCGCCCGAGGATATCGCGCGTCTGGCCGCCGATATGGACCTCGTGGACGTGTCGAAACCCCAGGCGCGCGCCTATCGCCGCTCGCATCTGCCGCTTGCCATGGGCGCGCTCGGCGCGGTGGTGATCTTCGCAGCGCTTGGCGTGGCCCCGATCCTCGCGCTGGCGATGGTGGCGGTGGCGGGCATCCTCGTGACGCGCTGTATCGATACCGACGAGGCCTTCACCTTCATCGAGGGGCGCCTGCTTGCGCTGATCTTCGCGATGCTCGTGGTCGGCGCGGGGCTGGAGCATTCCGGCGCGGTCGAGTTGATCGTCTCGGGCGTGGCGCCCTTCCTGAAGATGCTGCCGCCGCAACTCGCGCTGATCGTGGTCTATTTCCTCGGTCTCGTCATGACCGAGTTGCTGTCGAACAACGCCGTGGCGGTGATCTACACCCCGATCGCGATCTCGCTGGCTGCGGCTCTCGGGCTCGATCCGCGGCCCTTCGCGGTGGCGGTGATGTTCTCGGCCTCGGTGGCCTTCGCGACCCCGATCGGGTATCAGACTCACATGATGATCTATGGCCCCGGTGGCTATAAGTTCACCGATTTCCTGCGCGTCGGCATCCCGATGGATATCGTGACCGGGTTGACCGCTTGCCTGCTGATCCCGCTGATCTGGCCCTTCTGAGGAGGTTCCCCCATGCGCTTTGCCGCCCGTCTCGCCGCCCTGTCGCTTCTCGCACCGCTCGCGCTCGCCGCCTGTGTGCCGGGGCAGGGCAGCCGCGCGCCCTCCTGGCCGGACAATGTCAGCTTTCAGGGCACGGTGATGCGTGTCTCCTTCATCGACGGCACGGTCTGCCATGCGAATATCTCGGGCCAGTATACCGGCGATCTCGCCGGGTGCCCGTACCCAATGCGCTATCAGGTGACCCGCTTCGAGCCCAGCTATCTCGCGGGCAGCGGCGTGGGCGGCCTGTTCCAGCCCTATGCCGAGGTGACGCTGAAAGACGCCTCCGGGCGGCGCTGGCAGTTCAAGACGCCCAAGGAAATCCCGCCGCGCGGCCGCGGCGCGGGCACGCTGACCTTGCCGCAGTAAGGCGCTCCCGCCGGGCGCAGAGGACGCCCGCCACCCATCTATCTTGAATCATCCCCCCGTTGCGCACTATACGGGGTCGATTTCGCGACTATTCCGAACGGAGATACCCATGGCAGGCCACTCAAAATGGGCCAACATCCAGCACCGCAAGGGCAAGCAGGATGCGGCGCGCTCGAAGATGTTTTCCAAGCTCTCGAAGGAGATCACGGTCGCCGCCAAGATGGGCGACCCCGATCCCGAGAAGAACCCGCGCCTGCGCCTCGCCGTGAAAGCGGCCAAGTCCCAGTCGATGCCGAAAGACGTGATCGACCGCGCGATCAAGAAATCGCAAGCGGGCGACGGCGATGACTATACCGAGATCCGCTACGAGGGCTACGGCCCCGAGGGCATCGCGGTGATCGTCGAGGCGATGACCGACAACCTCAATCGCACCGCGTCCAATGTGCGCTCCACCTTCACCAAGAACGGCGGCAATCTGGGCACCACCGGCTCGGTGTCCTTCATGTTCGACCGGATGGGCGAGATCATCTATCCCGCGTCCGTGGGCGATGCCGAGACCGTGCTGATGGCCGCCATCGAAGCGGGCGCCGAAGACGTCGAGAGCGACGACGAAGGCCACTGGATCTATTGCACGATGGAAGACCTCTCGGATGTCTCCGACGCGCTGGAGAAAGAACTGGGCGAGGCCGAGGAAGCCAAGCTGATCTGGAAGCCCCAGAACCGCACCGAGGTCGATCTGGAAACCGCCCAGAAGCTGATGAAGCTGATCGACACGCTCGAAGACGATGACGACGTGCAGTCCGTCACCGCCAATTTCGACGTGCCCGAAGAGGTCGCAGCCCAGCTGTAAGGCTCAATGCCCTGAAAATCGTCAAAAGCGCCCTCCGGGGCGCTTTTTGCGTCTCGAACGGCCTCAAACCGCCCGAATTCCGGCCCCCCGGTTTACATTCCGGGTCAGAACCCCCAGTTTGTCGCGTGACGCTCCGAGCACCCGCGTAACCCCGTGGCCTCGGCAAATTCATCTCCCCGCGAAAGGATATCACCATGACCCAGGCAAAGGCTGGCGACACCCTGCATCTTCATTACACCGGCAAGCTCGATGACGGCTCCGTCTTCGATAGCTCGGAAGGCCGCGACCCGCTGTCCTTCACGCTCGGCTCCGGCCAGATCATCCCCGGCCTCGACAAGGGCGTGACCGGCATGGAAGAGGGCGAAAAGCGCACCGTGCGCGTCGAGCCCGCAGAGGCCTATGGCGAGCATCACCCCGAGCGCATGCAGTCGGTCGACCGCGCGAACATCCCCGACGACATCCCGACCGAGCCGGGCACCCAGCTTCAGGTTCAGACCCAGGACGGTCAGACCGTGAACGTGACCGTCGCCGAGGCGAACGAGAAAGAACTCGTCCTCGACGCGAACCACCCGCTCGCCGGCAAGGCGCTGACCTTCGACGTCGAACTCGTCAAGATCGACGCGTAAGCCTGCACGCATCTGGCGTGATTCAACGGCGGCTGTGCTTTCGAGGCGCAGCCGCCGTTCTCGTTTCAAAGAGGCCTCGGATGCAGTGCGCGACCGTCGCGACGACCCCGCTCACGGCTATTCGTTCGCGGCGCTACGTCACTTGGGAACCAAACCCTCTGCGCCCCCCTTTCCCCACCGACGTGTCTCTGTTACGCGGCGCGCTCCATCCCAGTGACACCACCTGAATCCCGAGAGAAGGAGCCGCCATGCGCATTTCGGTCGACGTGCAGATGCAATACCAGTTCCCGCAGCCGAATACGGTCGCGCTGGTGCTCGAAGCGGCGCAGGCTCCGGGGCAGGAGATCGTCGACGCGTCGATGAATCTCGGCGATGCGAGCGTGGGCCGGATCGCGGGCGATTGCGGCGTGGGCGAGCGGATCTGGGCGCAGGTCGGCACGCAGATGACGCTGCATTATCAGGCGCTGATCGACATCACGCGTCCGGCGATCGACCTGACGCAGATGCGGGCGGCACAGCTGCACGAACTCCCCGCCGAGGCCGCGCCCTATATCCGGCCCTCGCGCTACGTGCAGTCGGACAAGTTTGTCTCCTTCGTGAGCAAGCGTTTCGGCGATCTGCAGGGCGGGGCGAAAGTGGCCGCGATCCGCGACTGGATCGAGAAGAACCTGTCTTACGTGCCCGGCGCATCGGATAGCGACACCAACGTGCTCGAGACCTTCGCGGGCCGGGCAGGGGTGTGCCGCGACTACGCGCATCTGTTCTGCGCGATGGTGCGCGCGGCGCAGATCCCGGCGCGCATGGCGTCCTCCTACGGGCCGGATGTGTGGCCGCAGGACTTCCACGCCGTGGCCGAGGTCTGGCTCGATGGCGCATGGCATATGGTCGATGCGACCGGCATGTGCGGGCCCGAGAACATGGCGCTGGTCGCGGTGGGGCGCGATGCCTATGACGTGGCCTTCATGGAATCGCAGGCCCCCGCGATGCTGATCAACCAGAGCGTCTCGGTGATCCGGGTCTGAGCGCCTTTCCTCAGGCTTTCAGCGGATAGCGATCGGCTTCTTCAAAGACGTCGATCACTTGCGTTCCGGCCTTCAGACGCGCGGAATGTTCCGCCCCGTCGGGGATGTTGTAGGTCTCGCCGGGGCGATAAACCCGCGTCTCGCCTGCGATGGTCAACTCCGCCTCGCCTTCGATCACCGTACCCCACTGAGCCTTATGCGCATGGGGCGGAAGGTCGAAATCGGTGAGGAAGTGCAGGAACACCACCAGCCCCGCCTCCGAGCGGATCGCGTGGCTGCGCACCTGACCTTCGGGAAACGGCAGGTCGAGGGCGGGGAAGGCCTGAATGAAATCGGGTAGCTCCATGGGCGTCTCTCCTCCTGACGAGCCTACGGGACATGCGTCACTATGTGCGCCGCGCAGGCCGCGGGCAATGCGTGCGCTCAGGCTGCCGGATCAGCCCTGTTCCCGGCCCCTTACAACAGCACCGCTTTCGCCGCCTGCCGCAGCGCTTTGGTCAGCGGCGCGAGCGGGGCTTTGAGCCGCCTTGCGCTTTGCCAGTAGAGCGGCACATCGATTGGCGCCGGGCCCAGCCGTTCCAGCGCGCCGCTTTCCAGATGCGCGCGCACCAGCGCCTCGGGGTTCAGCCCCCAGCCCATGCCGCGCAGACAGGCCTCCACGAAGCCTTCGGTCGAGCCGATACGATGCGCGCGCAGCCCCATCGGCATGCCCGCGATCATCGAGGCCCAGCGATCCTGCAGGCGATCCTTGGCGTTGAATTGCAGGGCCGGAGCCGCGCGCAAACTGTGCCGGTCGATCCGGTCCGGGAAATAGCGCGCGACGAAGTCCGGGCTCGCCGTCGCGATATAGCGC
This sequence comes from Thioclava sp. UBA3469, assembly GCF_002378135.1. Taxonomy (NCBI): domain Bacteria; kingdom Pseudomonadati; phylum Pseudomonadota; class Alphaproteobacteria; order Rhodobacterales; family Paracoccaceae; genus Thioclava; species Thioclava sp. UBA3469. The sequence goes on along the minus strand of NZ_DFRG01000092.1, from coordinate 2,879 downwards.
AGCCGCCCGAGGCTCACGCTGTCGCAGCCCGCAATCGGCCCCTCATCGGCGGTGATCGCGCCCGCGACCTCGCCCCGGCGCAGCAGCCCCGCCGAATGGTCCTGATCGTCGATCACCAGATCGAACCGCACGCCCTCGATCTCGGCCAGCGCGGGCAGCACCCAAGTCGCCAGACTGTCCGCATTCACCGCGACGCGCAGAACCGGCGGGGTCTCGGAGGGCGCAAGCTCGGTTTCCAGAAGCGCCACCTCGCGCAGATGGGCGATCAGCCGCGCCCCGTCCTCGGTCGCGCGGCAAGGCGTGGAACGGATCACCAGAACCGCGCCCATGCGTTCCTCCAACTGGCGGATCCGTTGCGAGACGGCTGATTGCGACACCCCGAGCCGCGCGCTGGCGGCTTCGAAGCTTCCGGTCTCGATCACGGTGGCGAGCGCATCCAGCGCGGCATAGTCGAACATAAGTTTTACTTATACAGAGTTAGTTTAATTAAGTTGAACTTATACGCACGTCCCGGCACTGAGAAGCGTCTCTGTGAAGACTGGGGGTGAGGCGGATGGAATTGGTGGCATTCTGGGCGGGGCTGAAACTGGGGCTCGGGCTGATCGTGGCGATCGGCGCGCAAAACGCTTTCGTGCTGCGTCAGGGGCTGCGGCGTGAGCATGTCTTCGCGGTGGCGCTGTTCTGCGCGCTCTCCGATGCGGTGCTGATCGCGCTTGGCGTGTCGGGCTTCGCTGCGGCCTCCACGGCGCTGCCATGGCTGCCGGAGACGCTGCGCTGGGGCGGTGTCGCTTTTCTCAGCTGGTATGCGATCCGCTCCGCTTTGGCGGCGATCCGGGGCGGCGAGCATCTCGACCCGAGCGCAGGCAGCGCGCCGTCGCTGCGCGCCGTGCTGGTGACGGTGGCCGCTTTCACTTGGGCGAACCCGCATGTCTGGCTCGATACGGTGGTGCTGCTGGGTGCGGTCTCGGCGCAGTTCGCGGGCGCGCGGATCAGCTTCGCCTCGGGCGCGATCTTGGCCTCCTTCGTGTTCTTCTTCGCGCTGGCCTATGGCGCGCGACTTCTGGCGCCGCTCTTTGCCAAGGAGAGCGCATGGCGCGTGCTCGATGCGCTGATCGCGGTGCTGATGGGCTCGATCGCCTGGAAGCTGGCGGCGGGCGCATTATAACCGACACAAAGCCGCCCCTTGCGCGCGGTGCCGAACCAGCGTCCAAGAGGGGTCATGACCGCGCAAGACAAACCCAACAAACCGCTGATCGGCATCCTGTGGATGCTCGCCACCACGGCCTGTTTCGTGATGGTGAACATCATCGTCCACTGGCTCGGCGATCAGGTGCCCGCCGCGCAATCGGCCTTCGTGCGCTTCATGTGGGGGGTGATCTTCTTCGCGCCCGCGCTGGCCCGCATCCTGCGGCAGAACTTCCCGCCTCAGGTCTGGGCGCTGTTCGGCGTGCGCGGTCTCCTGCACGCGGTTGCAGTTGGGCTGTGGTTCTTCGCGATGAGCAATATCCCGATCGCCGATGTCACTGCGATCAACTACCTCAACCCGATCGTGGTGACGGTGGGCGGCGCGCTCCTGCTGGGCGAGGGGCTGGCCTGGCGGCGCGTGACGGCGGTGGTCGTCGCGCTGATCGGCGCGCTGATCATTCTGCGTCCGGGGATGCGCGCGATCGAGCCGGGCCATCTCGCCCAGCTTGGCGCGGCGCTGTTCTTCGGCGGCGCCTATCTCGCCGCGAAGCGGCTGACCGATTACGTCCCCGCGGGCACGGTGGTCGCGATGATGACGCTGGTGGTGACGGTGGCGCTCGCCCCGGTGGCGATCTGGAAATGGGAGCCGATCACGCTGTCGGAGACGCTTTGGCTGGGCGCGGTGGCAGTGTTCGCGACGGGCGGGCATTACTGCATGACGCGAGCCTTCGCCGCGGCGCCTGTGACGGTGACGCAGCCGGTCATCTTCCTGCAACTGGTCTGGGCGGCGATTGCGGGCTGGTCGATTTTCGGCGAGCGCCCCGACCCTTACGTGATCCTCGGCGGCGCGATCATCATCGCCTCGGTGAGCTACATGACCTTCCGCGAGGCGCAGCTCAAACGCCGGGTGACGCCGCCTCCGCCGGCCACCAAAATCTGACAGCACGGCGTTTCTTGCAGATGTCGGATGCCTCCGGCGGGGATATTTGAGCCAAG
>NZ_DFRG01000092.1:0-390 GCF_002378135.1 Thioclava sp. UBA3469 | reverse complement strand
TCCGGCGGGGATATTTGAGCCAAGCCGAAGGAGCGCGCGCGCCTTGGTTTCGGCTTGGTCAAAATATCCTCCGCGAAGCGTCCCTCAGCTCGCCTCGGCGCTGCGCTGGGGGTCGATGAGCCGCGTGATGACGCCCTCGCGGGTTACGACGCGGCCATCGGTAAGCGGCACGGCGGGCTCGTAGCGCAGCCGCTCCATCACGTCGCGCACGGGCGCGTCGGCGGGCATCGGCGCGCCGGTGGCGTCGCCGGTCGGCGTGCCGACGGGATCGGCGATGTCCTCGGCGGTCAGCACGCCGAGCGGGTTCATATGGGCCACGAAATCGGCGACATAGCCATTCGCAGGCTTGGCGATGATGTCGCGCGCGGTGCCGCATTGCACGATCCGCCC
>NZ_DFRG01000112.1:0-17380 GCF_002378135.1 Thioclava sp. UBA3469 | reverse complement strand
GGCCTTGTGGGCGAGCATCGGGCCTGGCACGCAGTCGCCGATTGCGAAGATGCCCGACACGTTGGTCTGGAAATTGGCATCAATCTCGATGAAGCCGCGGTCGTTCGTCTTTACGCCTGCGCTTTCCAGCCCGAGGCCCTCGGTGTAGGGGCGCCGCCCGATGGCTACTAGGATAGTGTCGCAGTCGATGGTCTCGCTGTCGCCGCCCGCGGCGGGCTCGATAGTCAGCTTAACCTTGGTCTTGAGCTTTTTGGCGCCGGTCACCTTTGTACCGAGCCTGAAGGTCATGCCCTGTTTCTTAAGAATTCGCTGGAAGGTCTTGGCGACCTCACCGTCCATGCCGGGCGTGATCCGGTCAAGGAACTCCACGACCGTGACCTCGGCGCCCAACCGCGCCCACACGGAACCCATCTCGAGCCCGATATAGCCGCCGCCGATGACTACGAGATGCTTTGGCACGGCTTTGAGTTCGAGGGCGCCGGTCGAGCTGACGATGCGCTCCTCGTCGATATCCACGCCCGGCAGGAGGGCGGAATCGGATCCCGTGGCAATCAGTACATATCGGGTCTGCAACGACTGGGTGGTGCCGTCGTCGCCGGTCACGACGACTTCCCTAGCGCTCCTTATTTCGGCGGTACCGAAGATCGGCGTGACTTTGTTCTTCTTGAATAGGAACTCGATGCCCTTAGTGTTGTCGTCCACGACCTCGGTCTTGTGCGCCATCATCGCGTCGAGGTCGAAGGAGACCTTGCCGGCCTTGATCCCGTGGGCGCCGAGTCCGTGCTGGGCGTGAGCGTAGTGTTCCGAGGACTGCAGCAGGGCTTTCGAGGGGATGCAGCCGATATTCAGGCAGGTGCCGCCGAGGGTGGTCCGCTTCTCCACACAGGCGACATTGAGTCCCAGCTGGGCCGCGCGGATGGCGGCCACATACCCGCCCGGGCCGGAGCCGATGATTACAAGATCGAAGGACTGCGTTTCTGTCATAGCTTTCTAAACCTCGATCAGGAGCCTCTCAGGATCCTCGATCGCCTGCTTGACCCGCACTAGGAACGTCACCGCCTCGCGGCCGTCGATTATCCGGTGGTCGTAGCTGAGCGCGAGATACATCGTCGGGCGGATGACGATCTCGTCGTCGATCACCACCGGTCGCTTGACGATGTTATGCATGCCAAGGATACCCGACTGCGGCGGGTTCAGGATCGGTGTCGAGAGCATCGATCCGAAGATGCCGCCATTCGTGATCGTGAAGGTGCCACCTGTCAGTTCTTTTATAGTCAGCTTGCCATCGCGCGCGCGTTGCCCGAAATCGGCGATTTGTCCCTCTATCTGGCTGAAACTCTGCTTGTCGGCGTCGCGCAAAACGGGGACGACAAGGCCCTGCTCGCCGCCCACGGCGACGCCGATATCGTAATAGTTCCGGTAGATGATCTCGTCGCCGTAAATCTCGGCATTGACCGATGGCAGTTCCTTGAGCGCATTGATTGCTGCCTTCACGAAGATACTCATTAAGCCGAGCTTCACGCCGTGCTTCTTCTCGAACAGGTCCTTGTACTGCTTGCGCAGTTCCATGACCGGGCCCATGTCGACCTCGTTGTAGGTGGTCAGCATGGCCGCCGTGTTCTGCGCGTCCTTCAGGCGGCGCGCGATGGTCTGGCGCAGGCGGGTCATCTTCACGCGCTCTTCGCGCGACGCGTCATCGGCATTGACCGGGCCACGCGGCGCCTGCGAGGGCGTCGAGGCGACGTTGACCGACGCCTGCTTCGGCGCGTTTTCGGCCTTGGCCACGTCTTCCTTCATGATCCGGCCGTCTTTGCCAGACCCCTGAACGGAGGCCGGGTCGATGCCCTTCTCGGCCATCAGCTTCTTGGCCGAGGGCGCATCCTCGACATCCTTGCCACCCTTGCCGCTGGCAGCGGGGGCTTCGGATTTGGCCTCTTCCTTGGCTGGGGCGCTGGCGGAAGCGCCACCGCTTTCGCCTTCGGCGATCACGGCAAGCTTGGCCGAGGCATCGACGGTCGTGCCTTCTTCGGCGACGATCTCTTTGAGAACGCCAGCCGCAGGAGACGGCACTTCGACGGAGACCTTGTCGGTTTCCAGCTCGCAGAGCATCTCGTCGGCCGCGACCGTGTCGCCAACCTTCTTGAACCACGTCGACACAGTTGCCTCGGTGACCGATTCACCAAGGCTGGGCACCATCACGTCGGTCATTTTTCCCTCATTCGATTGGGGCTGTTGGGCGGGTTTTTCCGCCGGTTTGTCTTCTTTCTTCTTCGGCGCGGGGCTGGCGCCGGCCTCTTCGATCGTCGCGAGAAGCGCATCGACGCCGACGGTCTCGCCTTCGGCGGCCACGATCTCGCCGAGCGTGCCGGCCGCGGGGCTCGGCACTTCGACGGTCACCTTGTCGGTTTCGAGCTCGCAGAGCATCTCATCGGCGGCCACCGTGTCGCCGGGCTTCTTGAACCAGGTGGCGACGGTAGCTTCCGTGACGCTCTCTCCGAGCGTGGGAACGCGGACTTCAGTGGACATCTATTCAACCCTCCAGTGCATCGTTGACGAGCGCGTCTTGCTCGGCCTTGTGGCGGCTTGCCAGACCCGTGGCGGGCGAGGCGGAAGCTGCACGGCCTGCATAGCGCGCACGGGCATGTTTCGCGTCGATCTTGGCGAGGACCCATTCGATATAGGGCTCGACGAAGAACCAAGCGCCTTGGTTCTTCGGCTCCTCTTGGCACCAGACGATCTCGGCATTCTTGAAGCGGGTCAGCTCTTTGGTGACCGCCTGCGCGGGGAACGGGTAGAACTGTTCCAGACGCAGCAGGTAGACATCGTCCAGCCCGCGTTCGTCGCGCTGTGCCAGCAGGTCGTAATAGACCTTGCCCGAGCACATCACGACGCGCTTGATCTTGTCGTCGGACTTCAGCTCCATTTCCGAGTTGCCGCGCTGCGCGTCGTCCCAAAGCACGCGGTGGAAGCTGGACCCGGTGGTGAAGTCTTCCGTGGTCGAGACTGCCTTGGGGTGACGCAGAAGCGATTTCGGCGTCATCAGGATCAGCGGCTTGCGGAAGCTTCGGTGCAGCTGGCGGCGCAGGATGTGGAAGTAGTTCGCCGGCGTCGTGCAGTTCGCGACGATCCAGTTATCTTCCGCCGACAGCTGCAGGAAGCGCTCCAGACGGGCCGAGCTGTGCTCGGGGCCCTGACCTTCGAAGCCGTGCGGCAGCAGGCAGACGAGGCCCGACATGCGCAGCCATTTCCGCTCGCCCGAGTTGATGAACTGGTCGAACATGATCTGCGCGCCGTTGGCGAAATCGCCGAACTGCGCTTCCCAGAGCGTCAGAGCCTTCGGTTCCGCCAGCGAGTAGCCGTATTCGAACCCGAGCACCGCGTATTCACTGAGCATCGAGTCGATCACCTCGTAGCGGGCCTGACCCTCACGGATGTTGTTCAGCGGATAGTAGCGGTCTTCGTTGTCCTGATTGACCAGCGCCGAGTGGCGCTGCGAGAAGGTGCCGCGGGTGGCATCCTGACCCGACAGACGGACCGGGTAGCCCTCGGTCAGAAGCGAGCCGAAGGCCAGTGCCTCGGCGGTCGCCCAGTCGAAGCCCTTGCCGGTCTCGAGCATCTGCTTCTTGTTGTCGAGCAGACGCCCGACCGTCTTGTGCAGCGCGAATTTCTCGGGCGCGGTCACGAGCGCCTTGCCGACCTCTTCGAAGGTCTCGGGCGCGATCGCGGTGGTGCCGCGCTCGTATTCGCTCTTTTCCTGTTCCATGCCGGACCAGCGACCGTCGAGCCAGTCGGCCTTGTTCGGCTTGAAGACCTTGCCGGCTTCGAACTCCTCGTTGAGATGCGACTGGAACGAGGCTTTCATATCCTCGATCTCGCCCTCGGGGATCAGGCCGTCCGCCACGAGACGCTCGGTGTAGAGCTGCAGCGTGGTTTTGTGGGTCTTGATCGACTTGTACATCACCGGGTTGGTGAACATCGGCTCGTCGCCTTCGTTGTGACCGAAGCGGCGGTAGCAGAAGATGTCGATGACCACGTCCTTGTGGAACTTCTGGCGGAACTCGGTCGCGACGCGGGCTGCGTGCACGACGGCCTCCGGATCGTCGCCGTTCACGTGGAAGATCGGAGCTTCCACCATCAGCGCGAGATCGGTCGGGTAGGGCGAGGTGCGCGAGAAGTGCGGCGCGGTCGTGAAGCCGATCTGGTTGTTCACGACGAGGTGGATCGTGCCGCCGGTGCGGTGCCCGCGAATGCCCGAGAGCTGGAAGCACTCGGCCACGACGCCCTGACCGGCGAAGGCCGCGTCACCGTGCAGCAGCACCGAGACGACCTTGGAGCGGTCCGAACGGTCGGCCAGCTGGTCCTGCTTGGCGCGGACCTTGCCGAGCGCGACCGGGTTCACCGCTTCGAGGTGCGAGGGGTTCGCGGTCAGCGACAGGTGGACCTTGTTGCCGTCGAACTCACGGTCGGCGGACGCGCCGAGGTGGTATTTCACGTCGCCGGAGCCGTCCACGTCCTCGGGCTTGAACGAGCCGCCCTGGAATTCGTGGAAGATCGCGCGGTAGGGCTTTTGCAGCACGTTGGCGAGGACCGAGAGGCGACCGCGGTGGGGCATGCCGACCACGACCTCTTGCAGGCCGAGCTGACCGCCCCGCTTGATGATCTGCTCCATCGCGGGGATCAGCGCTTCGCCGCCGTCGAGGCCGAACCGCTTGGTGCCCATGTATTTGACGTGCAGGAACTTCTCGAACCCTTCCGCCTCGACGAGCTTGTTGAGGATCGCGCGGCGGCCGGTCTTGGTGAAGGTGATCTCCTTGCCGTAGCCTTCGATGCGCTCTTTCAGCCAGGCCGATTGCTCGGGGTCGGAGATGTGCATGTATTGCAGCGCGAAGGTGCCGCAATAGGTGCGCTTCACGATATCCATGATCTGGCGCATCGAGGCGATCTCGAGGCCGAGCACCTTGTCGATGAAGATCGGGCGATCCATGTCGGCATCGGTGAAGCCGTAGCTCTTCGGATCGAGCTCCGGATGTTGACCGGTTTCGCGCATGTTCAGCGGGTCGAGATCGGCGGCAAGGTGGCCACGGATACGGTAGGCGCGGATGATCATCAGCGCGCGGATCGAGTCCAGCACGGCGCGTTTGACCGCGGCTTCGTCGACCGGCACGCCAGCCTCGGCGGCCTTCTTCTTGATCTTGTCGCCAGCAGCCTTGCCCTCGGCAGGGGCGGCGGGCCATTCGCCGGTCAGCGCGGCGGTCAGGTCGTCGGCAACCACCGGCGGCCAGTCACGACGCTCCCAGCTTGCGCCTTCGGCGGATTTCTTCACGTCCTGATCGGGATCACCGAGCGAGGCGAAGAAGGCAGCCCAGGCGGTATCGACCGAAGACGGATCTTCGGCGAACTTGGCGTAGAGCTGCTCGACATATTCGGCATTCGCGCCTTGCAGGAACTGCGAGGCATTGAACTGGTCGTTGGGGGATTGGTCGGTCATTTTCCTCACCTTCGGTCGGTGAAACAGGGATCTGTGGAACTCGAACGTCTATCAGCGGCCCATTGAACGGTTGGTTAAACGCTGGGCGCGTGTGGTGGCGGGGTCACGCGGCGCGCGAACGCCCTCGCGACGGATACAAGAGTGGAACGGGACATGATGTAGGGTCCTTTCCTTCGCGCGCGGGGCCATCACGGATACTCCGAAACCGGCACCTGCAGTCCCGGGCATATTGCCTTCTGGGTCAGTGATGTAGGTGCTGATGTCAGGACTTCCATGCAGGGCAGGGATGCGCACAGTCTGAACTGCGACCGGTGAGCGGACGACCGCGACCGGAGCGAGGCCGCCAGGGGCGGGCTTTCCGGTGCGTTTGGCGACGCGCTCAGCCGCAGAAAAAGACCGGCCCCCGTCGCTGCTTTCAAGCAGGGCGCATGCGACCGTCCCCGAAACGGGGAGGGAGGCGCGCCGTGCGATCCGCAGCGACATGGGTCCGGTCCTTTCCTTGGTCAGGATGCAGGGCCGCGTGCGCCGCGACCCCGCCTGTCTCAATAGGGCTTATTCGCCCTTGATCGCTTTCATCACGGCTTCGCCCAGCGTAGCGGGGCTGTCTGCGACGACGATACCGGCCGATTTCATGGCTTCGATCTTCGATTCCGCGTCGCCCTTGCCGCCCGCGACGATCGCGCCGGCGTGGCCCATGCGGCGGCCGGGAGGGGCCGTGCGGCCAGCGATGAAGCCAGCGGTCGGCTTCCAGCGACCTTTCTTCTTCTGCTCGGCGAGGAATTCCGCGGCTTCTTCTTCCGCCGAACCACCGATCTCACCGATCATGATGATCGATTCCGTTTCCGGATCGTCGAGGAACATGTCGAGCACGTCGATATGCTCGGTGCCCTTGATCGGGTCACCGCCGATGCCGACGGCCGAGGACTGGCCCAGACCCATATCGGTGGTCTGCTTGACCGCCTCATAGGTCAGCGTGCCCGAACGCGACACGACGCCGACCGAGCCACGCTTGTGGATGTGGCCGGGCATGATGCCGATCTTGCAGGCGTCGGGCGTGATGACACCGGGGCAGTTCGGGCCGATCAGGCGCGATTTGCTGTCGATCAGCGCGCGCTTGACCTTCATCATGTCGAGGACCGGGATCCCTTCGGTGATGCAGACGATCAGCTCCATTTCCGCGTCGATCGCTTCGAGGATCGAGTCAGCCGCGAAGGGCGGCGGAACGTAGATCACCGAGGCGTTCGCTTCGGTCTTGGCTTTCGCCTCGTGGACCGAGTTGAAGACCGGCAGGCCGAGATGCTCTTGGCCGCCTTTGCCGGGCGTCACGCCGCCGACCATCTTGGTGCCGTACGCGATTGCCTGCTCGGAGTGGAAGGTGCCCTGCGAGCCGGTGAAGCCCTGGCAGATGACCTTGGTGTTTTCGTTGACGAGAACTGCCATGATTCTTAGCCTTTCACCGCTTTGACGATTTTTTCTGCGCCATCCGACAGGTTGTCGGCGGCGATGACGTTCAGGCCGGAATTCGCGATGATTTCCTTGCCTTTTTCGACGTTGGTGCCCTCGAGGCGGACAACCAGCGGCACTTCGAGGCCGACTTCCTTCACCGCAGCGATCACGCCTTCGGCGATGATGTCGCAGCGCATAATGCCGCCGAAGATGTTCACGAGGATCCCTTTGACGTTCTTGTCCGAGGTGATGATCTTGAACGCTTCGGTCACTTTCTCTTTCGTGGCGCCACCGCCAACGTCGAGGAAGTTTGCCGGTTCCGCACCGTAGAGCTTGATGATGTCCATCGTGGCCATTGCGAGGCCAGCGCCGTTCACCATGCAGCCGATCTCACCGTCGAGCGCGATGTAGTTGAGGTCGTATTTCGACGCTTCGAGCTCTTTGCTGTCTTCTTCGGTCTCGTCGCGCAGGGCGGCGATGTCCGAGTGACGGTAGACGGCGTTGCCGTCGAAGCCGAGCTTGGCGTCGAGAACCTTGAGGTTGCCGTCGGTCATGACGATCAGCGGGTTGATCTCGAGCATCTCCATGTCCTTCTCGACGAAGGCTTGGTAGAGCTTGCCGAGAAGGCCGACCATCTGCTTCACCTGCGGGCCTTCGAGGCCGAGCGAGAAGGCGACGCGGCGACCGTGGAACGGCTGGTAGCCGGTGGCCGGGTCGATCGAGAAGCTGAGGATTTTCTCGGGCGTGTTCGCCGCGACTTCCTCGATGTCCATGCCGCCTTCGGTCGAGGAGACGATCGAGACGCGCGAGGTCACGCGGTCGACGAGCAGCGCGAGATACAGTTCGCGCTCGATGTCGGAGCCGTCTTCGATGTAGATGCGGTTGACCTGCTTGCCCGCCGGGCCGGTCTGGTGCGTCACGAGCGTCTTGCCGAGCATCTGCTTGGCGAGCGTTTCAGCCTCTTCGACCGATTTGGCGAGGCGGACACCGCCCTTTTCGCCGGCTTCGGCTTCCTTGAAGTGGCCCTTGCCGCGACCACCTGCGTGGATCTGCGCCTTGACGACCCAGAGCGGACCATCGAGTTCGCTGGCTGCGGTCTTCGCTTCTTCGGCCTTGAGGACGACACGGCCGTCCGAGACCGGTGCGCCATAGCTCTTGAGAAGCTGTTTGGCCTGATATTCGTGGATATTCATCCTTGGATACCCCATGCTGGTGCGATTTGAGGGGGTTCTAGGCTGTTAAGCGGGGCGGACAAACCGAAATCGCGACATTCTGCCCCACTCGCCCGGAAAAAGCGACATACGTGATCACAGCGCGGAATGGTGTGATCACAAATTGGAAAATGCTGCGCTGTGGCATGGGAGCACTGGCACGACTCGGTTAATTGAACCTATCTGCGCTGAGGGCATTGGCAGGGATCGAATTTAGATGACGCAAGGGCAAGATATGCCGCGCTGGGGCGTGGTGGCGACGGTGGACGAGCCCGCGGCGCTGGTAGCCGCCTATGTCGCGCATCATCTGAGCATCGGCGCGAGCGAGGTCCATGTCTTTTTCGACCGCCCGAACCGCGAAGCCGAGGCGCTGCTCGCCCCGGTCGAAGGGGCGTTTATTCACCATTCCGGCGAGGACGACTGGGCGCGCAGCTGGCGGAAGAAACGCCCCGCGCGCCATCAGGGCCGCCAGAAATACAATGCGACCCGCGCGCTGAACGAGACCAACCTGGATTGGATGATCCATTGCGACGCGGACGAGTTCGTGAGCCTCGCGCGCCCGCTCGAATGGGAGCTGGCGAAGACGGGGGAGCAGAAAGCGTGGCTGCGCTTGGAGGTCGACGAACGCTGCTATCTCGACCGCACTCTGGGCCCGGATATTTTCAGCGGTGTCTTTAGGCGACGCTGGGACGGATTTCAGGACGACGGGCTGATGTTCTACGGCTTCCGCGCGCGCTTTCTGAAGAAAGGCCTCGCGGGCCATGTCGCCGGAAAACCTGTCGTGCGGGCCGGGCGCGGCTATGCGATCGGGGTGCATTACCCGCTGAAAGACTGGGACAGCAAGGAAAACGATCTGCCTTATCGGCCGAGCTATAATGGTCGGCTGATGCATTTCGACGGGCTGACGCCGTTGCACTTCATCCTCAAGATGCTGCGCCGCGCGACGACGAAGGTGAAGGGCCAGCCCGTTCCCTATGTCGGGTCCCGCAAGGCGCAATTCGCAGAGGCCGCCGAGCGCGCCGCCGATCCCGCCGAGCTGATGAGCCTCTGGTGGGAGGTGCAGGGGATGCGCGATTACGAGGCCGATGAGCTGGAAACCCACGAGCTGCTGACCCGCCCCGAAGTGAAGATCGCGACTGAGACCCGTGCGCTCTTCGGCGACGAGGTCGATCTTTCGCCCGCCGCCTTCGATCGCGCGCTGCTCCTCCATGAGGCCGAGTTGATCGGGCGGCTGCGCGAGGAGTTCGGTTTCGACCCGGAGCCGCTCGTCAGTTCAGCGTGAACATCATCATGCCGGTCCGTCCGCCAACCAACCGCGAAAAACGCGTCCAGTTCTCGGGCGTCAGCATCGGCGTGTCGGTGAAGTAAGGATCAAGGGCCCAGCCCTGAACCACCCCGGTCAGGGGCAGCGGCGCGGGGTTTTCCAGCCACGCCCCCAGATCGACCCCGACCGGCACACGCCAGAAGGGGAAGGACTTCTCGCTCGTCAGCAGCGCCTCGCCATCGCTCAGCACGCCCCGCCATGTCTCGCCCAGACCGTCGGGAAATTCCACGCCAAGCGCCTGATCCTGCGCGTCGCTCGGAATCCATTCCGCCTGATTGTCGGTCTCGGCCTCAGCCAGATCCCAGAACTGCCGGTTATCCCCAATCATCGCCAGCCAATGATCCCGCGCGGCACGGGTGCGCGTCGGATTGGGCTGCTGGTGGAGCATGTCGAGCACCGCCGCCGCCGGGTCGATGAAGCTGAACATCATCAGACCGTCCATCGACGTGGCTTGCCCGGTCCCCATCGCCCTGTCGCGCGCGTCCACGAGTTTCGCATAGGTGGCCATCACGCGGGCGATGGCAGGTTCAGGGTCGAAGGCCAAGATTAGCTCGCCCACGCCCGAGACCAGATGCGTATAGGCCGAAAGCCAGGCCGCATCCGCATTGTCGAAGCGCACGATCCGCGAGGCGCCCGGGGTGGCCTCCGGTGCGCGGGGCATGAAGGCACCGCGCAAGAGCGTCACGGCGTCCTCGCCGTCGTCACGCGTGCCATTGCCGTTCAGGTCAAACCAGAGATCGTTCAGATCGATCGCAAGGCCGAACTCCGGCCCATCTGCGAGCCCGTCGAGCGCGGTCTTGGCGCGATCCATGCCGGCGATCAGCGCCTCGCTTTCGCGCGGGACCGCGTCGGCGGTGAAGGTTTCGCGCGGCGCGTCGCGCCTGCCGGGAAGGTTGCCCACGAAGGGCATCAGCACACGAGCGCCGCCCGCTTCCAGCTGCCAGCGCATCGTCGCCTCGAGGCTCGCGAGGAATTCCAGCCCGCCGAGCGCGAAACGGTCCTTCGGGTCAAGCGCGTCCTGCGATTGCAGATCGGCGAGCACCGGCGCGATCCCCTCTGCCCCGATCCGCGCCGAGATTGGATCGGCGGCAGGTGCCTCGCTTCGCGCGATCTTGGCGGTCACCGGCCCGTCTTGCGCATGCGTGGTGATCGGTGAAAGGGCGAGAAGAACGGCAAGGCACGGGGCGAGACGGGCGGAACACATGGCACTCTCCAAAACAAAGGGCGCGCCAGTAAAGGCGCGCCCCAAGATTGGATCAGTCCTGGCTTTCGATCAAGCGAGCGTGCTGTCGATGCCCTTGCAGGCGGCCACGAGACCTTTGACTGCGTCGACCGACTTGTCGAACATCGCCTGCTCGTCCTTGTTGAGCTTGATGTCGATGACCTTCTCGATGCCTTTGGCGCCGATCACGGTCGGCACGCCGACATAGAGACCGTCGAGGCCGAGCGCACCTTTGACGTAGGCGGCGCAGGGCAGAACGCGCTTCTGGTCTTTCAGGTAGGCTTCCGCCATCTCGATCGCCGAAGTGGCCGGGGCATAGAAGGCCGAACCGGTCTTCAGCAGGCCCACGATCTCTGCGCCGCCGTCACGGGTGCGCTGGATGATCGCGTCGAGCTTTTCCTGCGTGGTCCAGCCCATCTGCACGAGGTCGGGCAGCGGAATGCCACCGACGGTCGAGTAGCGTGCGAGCGGCACCATGGTGTCGCCGTGGCCGCCGAGCACGAAGGCGTTCACGTCACGCATCGAGACGCCGAATTCCAGCGACAGGAAGTGACGGAAGCGGGCCGAGTCCAGAACGCCCGCCATGCCGACGACTTTCTCTGCCGGCAGGCCGGAGAATTGCTGCAGCGCCCAGACCATCGCATCGAGCGGGTTGGTGATGCAGATGACGAACGCGTCCGGCGCGTGCGCTGCGATGCCTTCGCCGACCGATTTCATGACCTTGAGGTTGATGCCCAGCAGATCGTCGCGGCTCATGCCCGGCTTGCGCGGAACGCCAGCCGTCACGATGCAGACATCCGCGCCCGCGATACCGGCGTAATCGTTGGTCCCCTTGAAGGAGCCGTCGAAGCCCTCGGACGGGCCCGATTCCGCGATGTCGAGCGCTTTGCCCTGCGGCGTACCTTCGGCGATATCGAACAGAACGACGTCACCGAGTTCCTTGATGGCGGCGAGATGGGCGAGCGTACCGCCGATCTGGCCGGCGCCGATAAGGGCGATCTTGGGTCTGGCCATTTGGTCCTCCGGGTGGATGGATTGGAAAATAGATCGCAGGTGGAGTAGCCCTTTGGCTCGCAAAGGGCAAGGGCGCTGCGCTGCGGCGACACTGTTTGTATGCACTCGTATGCCGAAACTGGGGCCGCACACTGACGTGCGGTTCCGTTTCGTCGCGCGCCGTGTCAGCAAGGGGGCAAGACGGGGCGGAGCGATTCTGTGACCCGCAGGGAAGGGAGCATCCGAATGGAGTTGAGCCTGCTCGGTTGGGCGCTGGCGCTGCTCGCCGCGGTGATGGTGGGGCTGTCAAAAGGCGGTATCCCGATGGCGGCCTCGATCTCGGTCCCGGTCCTGACGATCGTGATGGACCCGGTCGCGGCGGCGGGGCTGTTGCTGCCGGTCTATATTGTCGCGGACATGTTCGGTCTTTGGGCCTATCGCAAGCATTTCGACAAGCGGGTGCTCGCGATCATGATCCCGGCCACGACGATCGGGATCGGCATTGGTTGGGCCACAGCCGAGGTCGTGTCAGAACGCTGGGTGACGCTGATGATCGGGGTGATCGGCGCGCTTTTCGCGTTGAACGCGCTGTTCCGGCATCGGCATGGCGCGCGGCAGGAGGCGAAAGTCGCACCGGGTCTGTTCTGGGGCACCATCGCGGGCTTCACCAGCTTCGTCAGCCATTCCGGCGCGCCGCCCTTTCAGGCTTACACGATCCCGCTGAACCTGCCGAAACAGGTCTTCGCGGGCACGGCGACGGTTCTCTTTACCTATGTGAACCTTGCGAAACTCGGCCCGTTCATCGCGCTGGGCGAGGTGAACTGGGACAGCCTCGGCACCGCGTTGATCCTGGCGATCCCCGCCTCTGCCTCGGTGTTCCTTGGTGTCTGGCTTGTGAAGCGCATGCCCACGGAGATCTTCTTCAAGGTCGTGATCTGGGCGCTTCTGCTGATCTCGCTGAAGCTGATCCAGCAAGCGATCACCGGGTGAGGGCGGCGCCTAGAGCGCCGCGTCCTTTTCCTTGAGCGTCCCGTCGAGCTCCTCGAACGCCTCGCCCGAGGCGATCAGACAACTCACGCCATCCGCCGGTGTGACTATGATCGTCCAATTGCCCGCCTCGGCTGCGAAAATCTCCAGCACGGAGTTATTCGCGGAGAGCGCCACCATGCGGCGGCTCTCGTGATATTTCGCTTCGAGATTGGCCACGATCTCATCTCGCTTGCCGCAGGCGCGCGACGGATCAGACGGGTCCCTCGTCTCTCCGTAAGAAGCCTGTGCGAAGCCGATCGCTGCGGCCAGGCCGAGCGTTAGCACATAAGTTTTGTTCAGCATTTTGATCCCTCTGAGGTCATCATCAAAGAGTGACGGCCCAGCTGTCAAGAAAGCTTTACGTCGCGGCTTCGTATCGCTGAACGCTGTGATTTTTCTGCGTTGCGGCAAATCGGGGCTTGCCGATTCTGTCTCATTCGTGCGATTTGGCGAAAGAAAATTGCGAGATGGAGAATCAAATGGCCCGCCCGACCCGTTCCGTGCTCTACATTCCCGGCTCGAAAGAGCGTGCGCTGGAGAAGGCCACCGGGCTTGCCTGCGACGCGATCATCTTCGATCTCGAAGACGCCGTGGCGATCGACGAGAAGGCCAATGCGCGCGCGCTGCTCGCGAAGATGCTGACCGAGGTCGATTACGGTCCGCGCATGAAGATCGTGCGGATCAACGGTCTCGACACCGAATGGGGGCGCGAGGATGTGTTGGCCTTCGCCGACGCGATCCGCAACGGCGCCAAGGTCGATGCGATCCTGATCCCGAAAGTCTCCACCCCCGCCGATCTCGTCGAGGTGGCGGATCTGATTCAGGGCGTACCGCTCTGGGCGATGATGGAGACCGCGCTGGGGATGCTCAACGCGGGCGATATCGCGGCCTATCCGCGGCTCGAAGGCATGGTGATGGGCACAAACGATCTCGCGAAGGAGCTCGGGAGCCGTTTCCGCGCCGACCGTCTGCCGATGCTGCCGGGGCTGGGCCTGTGCCTGCTGGCCGCGAAAGCGCATGGCAAAATTATCGTCGACGGCGTCTATAACGCCTTCAAGGATGACGAAGGTCTGAAGGCCGAATGCGAACAGGGCCGCGACATGGGCTTCGACGGCAAGACCCTGATCCACCCGGCGCAACTCGAGGTCTGCAATGCCGCCTTCGCGCCCTCGGAAGCCGAGATCGATCTCGCCCAACGCCAGATCGCTGCCTTCGAGGAAGCCGAGAAAGCGGGGCAGGGTGTCGCGGTCGTGGATGGAAAGATCGTCGAAAATCTGCATATCGTCACGGCGCGGCAAGTCCTCGCCAAGGCGGAGGCGATTGCCGCGCTTGGCAGCTAAGAGGCAATCGCAATGGCACTACTCATCCTCGGCGTCCTGATCTGGTCGCTCGCACATCTGGCAAAACGGATCTTTCCGGGCTTCCGGCGCGCGCTCAAAGGGGCCGAGCGTCCGATGGTCGCCGCGCTCCTCCTGATCAGCCTCGTTCTGATGTTCGTCGGCTGGCGCGCTGCCGATCCGGTCTTCTACCTCTGGACGCCGAACGCGGCGCTCAAGGGGATCAACAACCTGCTGATGCTCTTCGCGGTCTACCTGTTCGCCGTTTCGGGCATGAAGCTCTGGCTCAGCGGCAAGATCCGTCACCCGCAGCTGACCGGCGTGAAGACCTGGGCCTTTGCGCACCTTCTGGTCAATCCGACCCTGCCGGGGATCATCCTGTTCGGCGGCCTGCTCGCCTGGGCGGTGGTCGAAGTCATCCTGATCAACAAGAAGTCGAAGCCCGCCAAGGTCACCCCCGAGGTGAAGATGGGCAAGGAGATCGGCGGGATCGTCGGCACGCTGGTCCTCTACGGCCTGATCGCCTCGATCCACATCTGGTTCGGCCACAACCCGTTCGGAGCCTGATATGCAGATCTACCGCCTTCTGACCGAGGAAGACACCTCGGCCTTCTGTCACAAGGTCAGCCTCGCGCTGTCCAAGGGCTGGGTGCTGTATGGCGATCCGCAATATGCCTACGATCAGGCGAATGGCGTGATGCGCTGTGCCCAGGCCGTGACCAAAGAGATCGAGGGTGAGTATCACCCCGACATGAAGCTGGGAGAGCAATGATGGGCAAGACCAATCCGGGCCGTTTCTTCGAGGATTACAAGCTGGGCGACGTGATCCGTCACGCCGTCCCGCGCACCGTGGCGGAAGGGGAGCGCGCGATGTATCACGCGCTCTATCCGGCGCGCCATGCGCTCTATTCCTCGGATGAATTCGCGGCGGCTTGCGGATTGGAGGGCTCGCCCCTCGACGATCTGATCGCGTTCCACGTCGTGTTCGGCAAGACGGTCCCGGATGTGTCGCTGAACGCGGTCGCCAATCTTGGCTATGCAGAAGGGCGCTGGCTGAAGCCCGTCTATCCGGGCGACACGCTGCGCTCGGAATCCGAGGTGATCGGGGTCAAGCAGAACTCCAACGGCAAGTCGGGCGTGGTCTATGTCCGCACCCGCGGGCTGAACCAGGTGGGCGAGACCGTGCTGGAATATGTCCGCTGGGTGATGGTGCGCAAAGGCGATCTGGATGCCCCCGCGCCCGAGACCGTACTGCCCGATCTGGCATCTGTCGTGGCGCCTGCGGATCTGGTGATCCCGGAGGGGCTGAGCTTCAACGATTATGATTTCGATCTGGCGGGCGAGCCGCATCGCTGGGGCGATTACGAGATCGGCGAAAAGATCGACCATGTGGACGGCGTGACCATCGAGGAAGCCGAGCACATGATCGCGACGCGCCTGTGGCAGAACACCGCCAAGGTGCATTTCGACGCGACTTTCCGCGAGGACGGCCAGCGCCTGATCTATGGCGGGCACGTGATCTCGATGGCGCGGGCGCTGTCGTTCAACGGGCTGGCGAACGCCCAGATGATCGTGGCGCTCAATGGCGGGGCGCATGCCAATCCCTGTTTCTCGGGCGATACGGTGAAGGCATGGTCGGAAGTGCTCGACAAGGCCGAGACCGGCGCGCCCGGCGTGGGCGCGATCCGTCTGCGTCTGGTCGCCGTGAAGCAGGGCGCGCCCGAGTTCGCCTATAAGGGAGAAGACGGCAAATACCTGCCCGAGGTCCTGCTCGATCTCGACTACTGGGCGTTGATGCCGATCTGATCCCGGCTTGAGAGACTCACTCGCGGGGGCAGGGCGCCCGCGAGCGTTAACATGTGATCACGCACAGAATTTATGTGATCACAAAGCGAATTTTTCGCCGCTCTTTATGCGTAAATGACAGGTTTTCAAGCTTGCCCCCCGTGACTTGGGAGAAATTTACGCTACTAAAAGAGCCAATTCCGGCCAGCTCCGCGCCAGCGCGTGCCTCCGATAGAGGCCGACGAGAGCGCCGAGCCCAGCGAAAAGGGACCGATCATGGCTGAAGCGAAACAGGTTGAGCGTCCGCTTTCCCCGCACCTTCAAATTTACCGCCCGCAGATGACGTCTTTCTCGTCGATCATGACGCGGATCACCGGCAACGGGATCATCGTCGGCGTGCTGCTGCTCGTCTGGTGGCTTCTCGCCGCTGCGACCAGCCCCGACTACTTCAACTTCGTGAACGCGATCGCGACCTCGTGGTTCGGCGATCTCGTCTTCACCCTGTCGCTGCTGGGCGTCTGGTATCACTACCTCGCCGGCATCCGGCACCTCATCTTCGATGCGGGTAAATACATGGACATCAAATCCGCCGAGATGCTCGGCTGGGTCTGCACCATCGGTTCGGTCGTGCTGACCGTGCTGACCCTCATCATCATCCAATTCTGACGGAGGCCCTCATGCGTTACCTCACCGACCGCAAGCGCGCCGTGGGCAAGGGCGCCTCGGGCACCGGCCCCGAGCATCACTGGTGGATGTCGGCCTCGGCCGTGGCTCTCGCCTTCATGATCCCGACCTGGCTCTACATCGTCGGCACCACGCTCGGCGCCGATCAGCAGACCGTGATCACGACCTTCTCGCAGCCCTTCCCGGCCATCCTGACCGCGCTGGTCGTGATCGTCGGCATGCGCCACTTCGCGAAGGGCACAGAGATCTGGATCGAGGATTACATCCACGGCACCGCCGCAAAGGCGACCAAGATCGCGATGCATTCGCTGGCTTACGTGATCATGGCGACCGCACTCTATGCACTCGGCAAGATGGTCTTCATCGGCCTTCTGCTGGGCAACTGAACGGGACGAGATAATGGCTGCTTACGAATACGAAACGCATAATTACGACGTGGTCGTGGTCGGCGCCGGTGGCTCGGGTCTGCGCGCCACGCTCGGCATGGCCGAACAAGGCCTGCGCACCGCCTGCGTGACCAAGGTCTTCCCGACCCGCTCGCACACGGTCGCCGCACAGGGCGGCATCGCCGCCAGCTTGGGCAACATGGGCCCGGACAGCTGGCAGTGGCACATGTACGACACGATCAAGGGCTCGGACTGGCTCGGCGACAACGATGCGATGGAATACCTCGCGCGTCACGCCCCCAAGGCCGTCTACGAGCTCGAGCACTACGGCGTGCCGTTCTCGCGCACCGAAGAGGGCAAGATCTACCAGCGTCCCTTCGGCGGCCACACCACCGAATACGGTGAAGGCCCGCCCGTGCAGCGCACCTGTGCCGCCGCGGACCGCACCGGTCACGCGATCCTGCACACGCTCTAC
>NZ_DFRG01000105.1:0-39379 GCF_002378135.1 Thioclava sp. UBA3469 | reverse complement strand
TTGCGTGCCCATACCCGCAGCGCCGCGCGCGCGACCCAGGGAAACACCGCCAGCGCCGCGAAGGCACCCAGCAGCCCCGGCGAGACGATCCCCGGCAGGCTGTTCAGATCGCCCAGTTGCGCGCCCGCCGCGACATAGACGGCCGTGCCGGGCAGCATGCCGAGCTGCGAGACGGCATAGAATTTCCACGCCTTCATCCGGGTCAGCCCGAATGCGAGGTTGATGACGAAGAACGGCACGACCGGAATCAGCCGCAGCGAGAACAGGTAGAACTCGCCGTCGCGCGCCGCCCCTTTCTCGATCTTCGCCAGCCGCGGGCCAAGCCGTCCGCGCACCCAGTCGCGCATCAGGTAGCGCGCGACCAGAAAGGCCAGCAGCGCCCCGATGGACGACGCGAACGAGATCAGCACAAGCCCCTGCCAGAACCCCAAAAGCGCCGCACCCAGCAGCGTCAACCAGACCGCGAAGGGCAGCGACAGCGCCGTCACCACGACGTAAGTGACGAAGAACCCGATGGGCAGCGCCAGCGGATGCGCATCGCGCCACGCGGCGAGGCTGTCGCGCAGCGCGCGCAGCCGCTCGGGGTCGGGATCGGCCACCAGAAAGGCCGCGATCACCGCCAAAGCGATCAGGCCAAGGAATATCAGAGGTTTGCGCATGGTCCTCCCGTGGGTCACGCCCCAGTGATAGAGGCGATGCGATCTTTCCCCAAGTCGTTTCGCGCGCGGATTTCGTTACGCGCTTTCTCTCGGAGCCGCTATTTGGCACTGTTACGCACAAAACGGAGGCGGGGATGCATTTCATTGCAGTCGATGGCGGAGGCAGCGGGTGCCGGGCGGTGTTCGCCGACGGTTCTGGCCGCGTCATCGGGCGTGGCGAATCCGGCCCTGCGAATATCGCCTCGGACTATGACGAGGCGCGCCATCACATCTTCACCGCAATCGAAACCGCGATGGGCACTATCGACGCGCGCGAGATTCGCGCGGTGCTCGGGCTGGCGGGGGCGAACCATGCGTCGGCCGCAGAGGCGCTGGCTGCAGATCTGCCGTTTCCGGCCCGCGTCGTGCAGGACGTGACGACCTCGGTGCGCGGTGCGCTGGGGCCCGAGGACGGGATCGTCGCGGCCATCGGCACCGGCTCGTTTTTCGCGCGGCAGCTGGACGGGGAGCAGCATGCCATCGGCGGCTGGGGCTTGCGGCTGGGCGATGAAGGCTCGGGCGCGTGGATCGGCCGGGCGCTCGGGATGCGGGCCGGACGTGCGCTCGACGGGTTCTGTGCGGTGACGCCGCTCCTGCGCGAACTGCTCGAAGAGATGGATGGGCGAAACGGGTTGATCGCCTTCAGCCTCGACGCGACCCCCGCCGATTGGGCGCGCTTCGCGCCGCGCATCCTGCAATCGACCGACCCCGCCGCCGTCGCCGTGCGCGATGCGGCGCAGGCCGAGATCCGCGCGGCGATTGCGCTGCTGCAACCCGAGGAGCCGCTTCCGGTGACGTGGCTCGGCGGGCTTGGAGAGGGGCTTGCGCTGGGCGACTGGCCGCAACGGGCTGCGAAAGGCAACGCGCTGGGCGGCGCCTTGGCATTGGCTATGGAGGATGCGTTTTGGACAAGCTGATCCTGACGGGCGCGCGCGTTTTCGACGGCACCGCCTTCCATGAAAACCATGCGATTGTGCTGGAACAGGGTCGAATTTCGGCGCTGTGTCCGATCGCGGAGATGCCCGAGGGCGAGGTTGTCGAGTTTCCGGGCGGCACGCTCGCGCCGGGCCTCGTCGATCTGCAGGTGAATGGCGGGGGCGGCGTGATGCTCGACGGGTATGCGACGTTCGAGACGATCTCCACCATCTGCGCCGCGCATGCCGATCTTGGCGCGACCACGATCCTGCCGACGCTGATCACCGACACCCGCGCCGCGACCCAGACCGTGCTGGCGGCAGGCATCGCCGCCGTGACGCGCGTTCCGGGATTCGGCGGGCTGCATCTGGAGGGCCCGCATCTCGACCCGAAGCGCCCGGGATGTCATCCGCCCGGCTGCATCCGCCCGCTGGACGAGGAAGACATCGAGACGCTGCTGGAGGCGAAGACCGGGCTGCCTGCGCTCATCATGACGCTCTCGCCCGCCAATGCGACGCCCGAGCAGATCGCGCGGCTGTCCGAGGCCGGGATTGTCGTCAGCCTCGGCCATTCCGAGTGCAGCTTTGCCGAGGCGCAGGAGGCCATCGCGGCGGGCGCACGGATGGTCACGCATCTTTTCAACGCGATGAGCCAGCTGGGCAGTCGCGAACCAGGCCTCGTCGGCGCGGCGCTGTCGCAGCCGGTCTCCGTCGGTCTGATCGCGGATGGCATCCATGTGCATCCCGAGACGATCCGGCTGGCGCTGGCGGCGAAACGGCAGGGCGAGGTCTTCCTTGTCTCCGACGCGATGGCCTGCGCCGGGTCCGATCTGATGGAATTCGATCTCGCCGGTCGCCGCATCCTGCGCCGCGACGGGGCGCTGCGGCTGGAGGATGGCACGCTTGCCGGGGCCGATCTGTCGCTGCCGCAAGCGGTGCGCTTCATGATCGAGACAGTGGGCGTCTCACCGGAACAGGCGCTTGCCATGGCAAGCCGTATCCCGGCCGAGGCAATCGGCGCGCCGGTGGGCCGGATCGCACCGGGCTTCGCCGGGGATCTGGTGCATTTCGATGATGACTGGCGCCTGACCGAGGTCTGGCAGGGCGGTCAGGCGAAATCCTCCACCGCGTAGCCCTGAATGTAGAGAAGCGCGCTCAGATCGCCGAAGTTGATCCGGATGTCGCATTCCGCGGCGACCGAGGGCTTGGCATGCAGCGCCACGCCCGCACCGGCGAGCTTCAGCATCCCCAGATCATTCGCCCCGTCGCCCACGGCCATGACCTGCGCGTGATCCAGTTTCAATTTTTCCGAAATTTCCAGTAAAGCCTGAACCTTCGCCTCGCGCCCGAGGATCGGCTGTGAGGGCACGCCCGTCAGTTTGCCATCCTCGACCAGCAGCAGGTTCGCGCGGTTCTCGTCGAACCCAAGCGTCTCCGCCACATAGCCGGTGAACGCGGTGAACCCGCCCGAGACCAGCGCGCAATAGGCGCCGTTGGCCTTCATCGTCGCGACCAGATCGTGCCCGCCCGGCATGAAGCTGATGCGCTTTTCGATCACCTCGGAAATCACGCTCTCGGGCAGACCTTTCAGCAGCCCGACCCGCTCGGTCAGCGCGCCCTCGAAATCCAGCTCGCCATTCATCGCCCGCGCGGTGATCTCTTTCACCCGCTCGCCCACACCCGCGACATCGGCCAGCTCGTCGATGCATTCCTGCTGGATCATCGTCGAGTCCATATCGGCCAGCAGCATCTGCTTGCGCCGCCCCTCGGTGGGCTGCACGACCAGATCGACGCCCAGCCCCTGCAGACCCTCCCAGGCCTGCCAACGATTCGACGGCACGCGGTCCACCATGAACTCCGCCGCGACATTCGGGTTGAGCCAACGGGCCGCGCCACCACCCCATGCACCGCAAAGCGCATCCAGCGTGCCTTGATCCAGATTGGCCTCTTTCGGGTCAGCGATCAGCGTGGCGGTAAACATGCGCGCTCCTTGGGGAATGTCGGTTCAAATGTCGTATCCGTGACCTGATGCGGCGCATTAGACCAAAAATTCTCCTTGCACCAGAGCGGGCGCGAGCGTATCTGCGGCGGCGGGACACCCTTCCCCAACGAAGGGCATATATCTGGAAGGATACCAGCAATGGCTATTCAAGCTCCGGCTACGCGGCCGGCAAACCCGCGTTTTTCTTCGGGCCCCTGCACGAAGATCCCCGGTTTCTCCCTCGACATGCTCAATGACGCGCCGCTGGGCCGTTCGCACCGTGCCGCTATCGGCAAGGCGAAGCTGAAAGAGGCGATCGACACCACCCGCGAAATTCTGGGCGTGCCCGCCGATTACCGCATCGGCATCGTGCCCGCCTCCGACACCGGCGCCGTCGAAATGGCGATGTGGTCGCTGTTGGGCGAGCGCAAGGCGACGATGGTCGCTTGGGAAAGCTTTGGCGCGGGCTGGGTGACCGACGTGGTCAAGCAGCTCAAGATCGAGGCCGAGACTAAGACCGCCGACTATGGCGATATCGTCGATTTCTCCACCATCGACTTCAACACCGACGTGGTTTTCACGTGGAACGGCACCACCTCGGGCGTGCGCGTCCCCAATGGTGATGCGATCCCGGCGGACCGTGAAGGCCTGACCATTTGCGACGCCACCTCGGCCGCTTTCGCGATGGACCTGCCCTGGGACAAGCTCGATGTCACCACCTTCTCCTGGCAGAAAGTGCTGGGCGGCGAAGGCGGTCACGGCGTGCTGATCCTGTCGCCCCGCGCCGTCGAGCGGCTGGAGAACTACTCCCCCGCCTGGCCGCTGCCGAAGATCTTCCGCATGACCAAGGGCGGCAAGCTGAATGAGGGCATCTTCAAGGGTGAGACGATCAACACTCCCTCGATGCTCTGCGTCGAAGATTACCTCGTTTCGCTTACTTGGGCGAAATCGGTGGGCGGGCTGAAAGGCCTGATCGCGCGTGCCGATGCCAACGCGAAAGTCGTCTGGGATTTCTGCGCCTCGAAGCCGTGGATCGCGAACCTCGCCAATGATCCGGCGACCGCGTCGACCACCTCCGTCTGCGTGAAGTTCACCGACGATCGCATCAAGGACGGCGCGGCCTTCGCCAAATCCGTCGCGAAGCGGCTCGAAGCCGAAGGCGTGGGCCTCGATCTCGGCGCGTATCGCGACGCCCCGGCCGGTCTGCGCATCTGGTGCGGCTCCACCGTCGAGACGGCGGATGTCGAGGCGCTGATGCCTTGGGTCGAATACGCTTTCGAGGCCGAGATCGCCGCGCAAGCGTGATCCGTGACAGATTGGCGGGCCTCCGGGCCCGTCCTTTCCCGATATTCTGAAAATTCAAGGAGCCCAGAAAATGGCCCCCAAGGTTCTCGTCTCCGATAAACTCTCGGAAACCGCCGTCCAGATCTTCCGTGACCGTGGCATCGAGGTCGATTTCGAACCCTCGCTCGGCAAGGACAAGGAAAAGCTCGCCGAGGTGATCGGCAAGTATGACGGTCTCGCCATCCGCTCGGCCACCAAGGTCACGGCGAAACTGCTCGAAAGCGCGACCAACCTGAAAGTCGTCGGCCGCGCCGGTATCGGCACCGACAATGTCGACAAGGAAGCCTCGAGCAAGAAAGGCGTGATCGTGATGAACACGCCCTTCGGCAACATGATCACCACCGCCGAGCACGCCATCGCGATGATGTTCGCCGTTGCGCGCCAGATCCCCGAAGCCGATGCCTCGACGCAGGCTGGCAAATGGGAGAAGTCGAAATTCATGGGGGTCGAGCTGACCGCCAAGACGCTCGGCGTGATCGGTGCGGGCAATATCGGCGGCATCGTCTGCGACCGCGCGCGCGGCCTGAAGATGAAGGTCGTGGCCTACGACCCCTTCCTGAGCGAAGAGAAGGCGGCCAACATGGGCGTCGAGAAGGTCGAGCTGGACGAGCTGCTGCGCCGCGCCGATTTCATCACGCTGCACGTGCCGCTGACGGATTCGACCCGCAACATCCTCTCGAAGGAAAACCTGCAGAAAACCAAGCCCGGTGTGCGCATCATCAACTGTGCGCGTGGCGGTCTGGTGGACGAGCAGGCGCTGGCCGATCTCATCAAGTCGGGCCATGTCGCGGGCGCGGCCTTCGACGTCTTCGCCGAGGAACCGGCGACGGATAACGTCCTCTTCGGCCTGCCGAACGTGGTCTGCACGCCGCACCTCGGCGCCTCGACCACCGAAGCGCAGGAAAACGTCGCCCTGCAAGTGGCAGAGCAGATGTCGAACTACTTGCTGGACGGCGCCGTCGAGAACGCGCTCAACATGCCCTCGATGACCGCCGAAGAGGCGAAAGTCATGGGCCCGTGGGTGAAACTCGCGCAGCACCTCGGTGGCTTCATCGGTCAGATGACCGAGGATGCGATCAAGGCGATCAACATCACCTTCGACGGTGTGGCGTCCGAGATGAACCTCAAGGCGCTCGACGCCGCCGTGGTTTCGGGCATCCTGAAAGCCAGCCAGCCGGACGTGAACATGGTCTCCGCCCCGGTCATCGCGAAAGAGCGCGGCATCCAGATCTCGACCACCTCGCAGGACCAGACCGGTATCTTCGAAGGCTACATCAAGGTCACCGTCGTCTCGGAAAGCAAGGAACGCTCGATCGCGGGCACCGTGTTCTCGGATGGCAAGCCGCGCTTCATCCAGATCAAGGGCATCAACATCGACGCCGAAGTGGGCGAGCACATGCTCTACACCACCAATGACGACGTGCCCGGCATCATCGGCAAACTCGGCACGATCCTCGGCGAGAAGGGCGTGAACCTCGCGAACTTCACCCTCGGTCGCTCCAAGCAGGGCGGCGAAGCGATCGCGATTGCCTATGTCGACGAGGCTGTCGGCCAGGACGTGGTCGACGCGCTGAAAACCTCGGGCGGCTTCAAGCAGGTCAAACCGCTGGAATTCGTCCTCGGCTGACTTAGCTGAACGGTTGAATCCGGGCCCTCCGCCGCGCGCGGGGGGCCTTTTCATTGGAAGGGACAGGCATGCGCACCTATGCGATCGGCGACATTCACGGACATCTCGACAAGCTCAAGCGCGCGCATGAGCTGATCGCAACGGATCGCGCGGCCTGCGGCGAGACCGAGGCCCCGATCGTGCATGTCGGTGATCTGGTCGATCGTGGGCCGGACTCTGCCGGGGTGATCGATTACCTGATGAAGGGCCAGCAGGCCGGCGAGAACTGGATCGTGCTGCGCGGCAATCACGACCGGATGTTCCTCGGCTTCCTCGACGATCCCTATACCGAAGACCCGATCCTGAGCGCGGAGGTCTCCTATCTCAATCCACGCGTGGGCGGCGAGGCGACGCTGGAGAGCTACGGCATCGCGAACGCTTTCTCCCGCCCGCTCGACGAGGTCGCAAAGGAGCTATCCGCGATCCCGCAGTCTCATCGCGACTGGCTCGCTGGACAGCCCGCCTATTTCCCTCGCGGCGAGGCAATCTTCGTTCATGCGGGCATCCGGCCCGGCGTGGCGATGGAGGATCAGGTGGAGGATGACCTGCTGTGGATCCGCAAACCCTTCCTGACCGACCCGCGCGACCACGGGGCGCTGATCGTGCATGGCCATACAAATATCAAGGCGGCCACCCATTACGGTAACCGCCTCAATCTCGATTCCGGCGCGGGCTATGGTCACCCGCTCTCGACCGCAGTCATCGAAGGCCGCGACGCGTGGCTTCTGACGCCCGAGGGCCGGGCCGAACTGCCGCGCGGCTGAGCGTTACCGCGGCTCGAAATAGTCGAGCGGGATTTTCAGGTAAGACCGCCCGTCCCCCTCGGCCTCGGGCTTGCGCCCGCCGCGGATATTCACCTGCAACGCAGCCAGCATCAGTTTCGGCAGCGGCAGGGTCGCATCACGCTCTTCACGCGTCTTGATGTACTCCTCGCGGGTGATGCCGTCCTTGACGTGCTTGTTGCGCTTGCGGTGATCAGCCACGGTCGCGCCGGTCTGCGGCTCCTTGCCCTCGCCGGGATAGTCGTGCCCGATGAACAGCCGCGTCTCGGCGGGCAGATCGAGGATCGCCCGGATCGAGTCCCACAGCTCGGCCGCAGAGCCGCCCGGGAAATCCGCCCGGCTCGTGCCGCTTTCGGGCTGCATCAGCGTATCATGCACGAAGGCCGCATCGCCCACGACATAGGTGATCGAGGCCAGCGTATGCCCGGTCGACAACATCACCTTCACATCGAGATTGCCGATCCTGAACGTCTCGCCCTCGGCGAACAGGTGATCCCATTGCCGCCCGTCCTGCGGCAGCTCGGGCGTGTTGTAGATCTCGGCCCAGAGGCTTTGCACCTTGCGCACGCGCTCGCCGATGCCGCGCTTCGCGCCCAGTTTCTCGGCCAGCCAGACGGCGGAAGAAAAGTGGTCGGCATGGGGATGCGTATCGAGCACCCACTCCACGTCGATCCCCTCGGCCTTCACGTAATCGAGGATTTTCTCGGCGTTGCCCAGCGTCGTGGCGCCCGCCTGATGGTCGTAATCCCAGACCGGATCGACCACGGCCCCCTTCATCGTATCGGGGTCGTGAAAGACGTATTGCCAGCTTCCGGTGGGTTTATCCCAGAACCCTTTGACGATCGGGTTGGCAGTCATGTCGGCCTCCTAGTCATATTCGTTTTCTAGAATGTGTCCCCTTGGCCGAGAGTTTCAACCCACCGCCCGGCCAAATGACGTCTCGTCATAACCGCGTGGCCCTGCTGGCGCGGGGTCAGCCCATTCGCTACCCTCGCGCCGACCCAAACATTGGAGGCTACCCATGACCGGTATCGTCATTCTCTCCGGCACCCGCACGCCCATCGGCACGTTCGGCGGCACGCTGTCCGGCTTCGCGCCGATCGACCTCGCCACCCATGTCTCGAAAGAGGCGATCTCGCGGGCGGGCGTCTCGGCGGACAAGATCGGTCAGGTGGTCTTCGGCCATATCATCAACACCGAACCGCGCGACATGTATCTCAGCCGCGTGGCGGCGGTGAACGCAGGCGTCCCGGTCGGTACGCCCGCGATGAACGTGAACCGCCTTTGCGGCTCCGGCGTGCAGGCGGTCATCTCGGCGGCGCAGATGCTGATGATGGGCGATGCCGATTTCGCGCTGGCAGGCGGCGCCGAGGTGATGAGCAAATCGCCCTATATCCTGCCCGCCGCCCGCTTCGGTCAGAAGATGGGCGACGCGAAGATGCTCGACATGATGACCGGCGCGCTGTCGTGCCCCTTCGGCACCGGCCATATGGGCGTGACCGCCGAGAACGTGGCCGCCGAGTGTTCGATCTCGCGCGAAGAGCAGGACGCCTTCGCGATGGAAAGCCAGGAGCGCGCGGCGAAAGCGATCTCGGAGGGTCACTTCAAGGAAGAGATCGTCCCCGTCGAGATCACGACGCGCAAGGGTACGACCGTCTTCGACACCGACGAGCACCCGAAACAGACGAGCCTCGAGAAGCTCGGCTCGCTCAAGCCGGTCTTCCAGAAGGACGGCTCGGTCACGGCGGGCAACGCCTCGGGCATCAATGACGGTGCGGCGGCACTGGTTCTGGCCCGCGAAGAGGCCGCGAAAGAGGCGGGCCTGACCCCGCGCGCCAAGATCACCGGCTACGCCATCGCGGGCGTGCGCCCCGAGGTGATGGGCCTCGGGCCGATCCCCGCCGTGCGCGCGCTGCTGGAAAAGACCGGCATGCAGGCCTCCGATTTCGACTGGATCGAGAGCAACGAAGCCTTCGCCTCGCAGGCGCTGGCCGTCTCGCGCGAGCTGGGGCTGGATGCGTCGAAGGTGAACCCCGATGGCGGAGCGATCGCGCTCGGTCACCCGGTCGGCGCGACCGGCGCGATCCTGATCGTGAAGGCGCTGCACGCGCTGGAGCGCACCGGCGGCAAGCACGGCCTCGTCACCATGTGCATCGGTGGCGGCCAAGGCATCGCGCTGTCGATCGAGCGTCTCTGAGACCCGGTCTTTGAGGGTCAAGCGAGCGGGCAATCCATAGCAATTTAGGGATTTTCCCGCCCGCCCCTCATCGCGGTTAACCCGCCTTTCACGCAGCACTGCAACTCTGCCTCCCGGACCATACGGGGGGCTTTGCCGCGTCCATGCACAAGGCGATCGCAGAGAAACTGGCACAGGAACGCCGCGGACGGCTCGCGGCGGAAAAGCTGTTGGAGCAGAAGCGCCAGGAGCTGTTCGCCGCCAACCAGAAGCTCGCTCAGCACGCGCGAATGCTCTCTGATCAGGTGGTGGAGCAGCGCGAGGGCCTCGCCCGTGCGCTCAGCGAACGCGAAACCCTGCTGGGCGAGAACAGCCGCGTGCGCAACGATCTCGAGCGGGCCAATTCGCTCGCCCAGATCGCGCAGGCGCGGCTCTGGCATGCGGTCAATTCGATCTCGGACGGCTTCGCGGTCTTCGACAGCGACCTGCGCCTCGTCGCCGCCAACGAACTGTTTCTGGCCTTCTTCGAAGGGGAAATCGCGATCGGTCCCGGCGTCTCCTATGACGAGGTGACGCGCATCGCGGCAGAAAGCGGCTTCTTCGACCTGCAGGGGCGCGACCCGCTCGATTGGCATTTCGAGATGTGCGAACGCATCCGCCGCACCGAAATCCCCCCGATGGAGCTGCGCACGCAGGATGGCCGCTGGTTCCGGCTCAACGACACGTGGGGCGCGCAGGGCGATCTGGTCACCTTCGCGCAGGACATCACCGGCGCCGTCGCGCGCGAGGTCGAACTGCGCGAAGCCCGCGACCGGGCGGAGGCGGCGAACCGCGCGAAATCCGCCTTCCTCGCCAATATGAGCCACGAGATCCGCACCCCGATGAACGGCGTCGTCGGCATGGCGGACCTGCTGGCCGAGACCGATCTGACCGAAGAACAGCGCCTGTTCGCCGAGACCATCCGGTCTTCGGGCGAGGCGCTTCTGACCATCATCAACGACGTGCTGGATTACTCGAAGATCGAGGCGGAGCGGATGCGGCTTTACCCCGAACCCTTCGATCTCGAACGCTGCCTGCACGAGGTGATGGTGCTGTTGCAGCCCTCCGCCAAGGACCGCGAGGTGAAGCTGCTGGTGGATTACGACCTGTTCCTGCCCACCCGCTTCGAGGCCGATCCCGGCCGAATGCGGCAGATTCTGACCAACCTTCTGGGCAATGCGGTGAAATTCACCGATGCCGGTCACGTCCTCGCCCGCGTCGTGGGGGTCGAACGCGAGGCCGGTCACTACGAGCTGCATATCACGGTCGAAGATACCGGCATCGGCATCGCGCCCGAGCTGCTCGATCACGTCTTCGGCGAGTTCAATCAGGTCGAGGCCGAGAGTAATCGCAAATTCGAAGGCACAGGCCTCGGCCTCGCGATCACCCGCCAACTGGTGGAGCTGATGGGCGGCGAGGTCTGGGTGGACAGCGTACTTGGCGAAGGCTCGTGTTTCGGCGTGAAGATCGTGCTGCCCCGCGCCGAACCGGTCGAACCGATCGGCGCCCCCTCCCCGCCGATCACGCTGCGCGCGGCGCTGGTGGTCGACGACCTTCTGGTCAATCGCGTCATTTTGGAACGGCAATTGCAGACCTACGGGCTGGAGGTCACGCTCTGCCGCTCGGGCGAGGAGGCGTTGCAGGTGATCGAGGATGGCAGCGCCTTCGACGTGATCCTGACCGATCACCAAATGCCCGCGCTCGACGGGGTCGCGCTGGCGCAGAGGCTTCGGGCGGATGGCGGTGACGTGCCGATCCTGCTGCTCAGTTCCGACCCGGAGGCTGCGAAAGCCGCGATGGCCGAGGGTATCACTGGCTGCCTGCAAAAACCGGTGCTGCGCTCAGAACTGTTCCGCGCATTGCAGGACCTGTCGCGGGCGGCCGATGCCACGCCCGAACCGCCGCCCCCCAATCCGCCGCCAGCCCCGACCGAGCGGCGCGCGATGCGCGTCCTCGCCGCCGAGGATAACCGCACCAATCAGCTGGTCTTTTCCAAGATGGTGAAGGATCTCGATATCGATCTGCGCTTCGCCAATAACGGCCATGAGGCGGTCGCGCTGTGGCGCAGCTTCCAGCCCGATCTGATCTTCATGGATATCTCGATGCCCGGCATGGACGGGCGCGAGGCGGCGCGCAAAATCCGGGCCGCGGAAGGCTCCGCGCATGTGCCGATCTGCGCGCTCACCGCCCACGCGATGGAGGGCGACAGCGAAGGCATCCTCGCCGCCGGGATCGACCACTACCTGACCAAGCCCCTGAAAAAGCGTGAGATTACCGTACGCATCCTGTCGGACCGCCCCGCAGATGCGCGCCCGCCCGCGATCGGCCAACCCGCCTAGCGGTAGTCGGCCAACACCGCTAGAAACGCCTCGGCAAAACGGTCGAGCTTCGCCTCGGGCAGGTTGGAAATCCGGGCGAGGTCGTCGCGCGAGCGCGGCTTCGTCTCGGCGATCTTGCGGATCGTCGAGGCCGAACAGGAGAGCGGGCGATCATAGCCATCCGCGCCGCGTTCGAGATTTCGCTGCGCATCGGCCAGACGATCGTATATCTCCCCCTCGGTCGAACCTGCCAGCTTGCGGCGCAGCGGGTGCATCTCTTCCACCGCGCCCGCGATCACCTCCAGAAACTCCGTGCCGTAGCTTTCCAGCTTCTTGGCACCGACACCGCTGATCCCCGCCATCTCGTCGAGCGTTCCGGGGCGTTTCTCGGCCATCTCGATCAGGGTGCGGTCGGTGAAGACGACATAGGCGGGCACGCCCTGCGCCTCGGCCAGCGCGCGCCGCTTCGCCTTCAGCGCCGACAGGAGCGGCGCGTCGTCGTCGCTGACAAGCGTCCGCACAACATGCTTGGTCTTCGCCTTCGCCACCAGATCGCGGCGCAGCGTGATCGACTGCTCGCCGCGTAGGATCGGATGGGCGGTCTGGGTCATCACCAGCGCGCCGTGCCGCGATGCGTCGGGCCGGATCAGGTCGTGCCCCATCATCTGCCGGAACACCGCCTGCCATTGCGGACGGCTCAGATCGCGCCCGACCCCGTAGGTCGGCAGCTTGTCATGGCCCCATTGCTTGATCTTGTCGGTCTGCGAGCCCAGCAGGATCTCGATCAGATGCCCCGCGCCGAACCGTTCCTCGGAACGAAGCGCGGCGGACAGCGCCTTGCGCACGGCCTCGGTGCCGTCGAACAGCTCGGGCGGCGTATCGCACAGATCGCAATGCCCGCAGGGCGCGGCCTCTTCACCGAAATAACGCAGCAGTTTCACCCGGCGGCATTCGGTCGCCTCGGCCAGACCCAGAAGCGCGTTCAGACGCCCGTGATCGGCCTCCTTGCGCTCGGGCGGGGCGAGCCCCTCGTCGATCTGGGACCGGCGCAGCTTGATGTCGTCGGGCCCGTAAAGCGTCAGCGTCTCGGCGGCGGCGCCATCGCGACCCGCACGACCGATCTCCTGATAATAGGCCTCAATGCTTTTGGGCAGATCGGCATGGGCGACCCAGCGGATATCGGGCTTGTCGACGCCCATCCCGAAGGCCACCGTCGCGACCACGATCAGCCCGTCTTCCTGCTGAAAACGGGTCTCCACGGCGCGGCGGTCATCGGCCTCCATCCCGCCGTGATAGTGACAGGCCAGATGCCCGGCCTCACTCAGCGCCTTGGCCAAACTCTCGGTTTTAGCCCGCGTGCCGCAATAGACGATCCCGGACTGACCTTTGCGCGCCGAGGCGAAGCGCAAAATCTGTTGGCGCGGCTGATCCTTGGGCGAAAACGCGAGGTGAATATTCGGACGGTCGAAGCCACGCAGGAAGCTCTCGGGGGGCAGCCCGTCGAACAGGCGCGTGACGATCTCGGTCCGGGTTTCTTCGTCGGCGGTCGCGGTGAAGGCCGCGAGCGGCACGCCGAGGCTGCGGCGCAGCTCGCCGATGCGCAGGTAATCGGGGCGGAAATCATGGCCCCACTGGCTAACGCAATGCGCCTCGTCCACCGCGATCAGGCTGACGCCTGCGCGCTTCAGCAGATGCTGAGCCCCGCCCGAGGCCAGACGTTCGGGCGCCATATAGAGAAGCTTCAGCCGCCCCTCGTCGATCGCGGTGAAGACCTCTTCGGTCTCCTCCTCGGTATTGCCCGAGGTCAGCGCACCCGCCTCGACGCCGGCCTGCTTCAACGCGCGGACCTGATCGCGCATCAGCGCGATCAGCGGCGAAATCACCACCGTAACGCCCTCGCGCGCCAGCGCAGGCAACTGATAACACAGGGATTTCCCGCCGCCCGTCGGCATGATCGCCAGCACGTTCCGGCCGTCGATCACCGCGCGCACGATCTCTTCCTGACCGGGCCGGAAGGCGTCGAACCCCCAGACCCGCGCCAGTAGCTCTGCGGGTGCCTCGGCTGCCGCAGCCGCTGGCATCAGAAGCTGTTGCCGTAGAAGAAGGCCGCGTTGTTGAACAGCGCCTGACGGATGATGATCAGGATGATGAAGGCCACCAGCGGCGCCAGATCGAGCCCGCCCGTATCGGGCAGGAAGCGCCGGATGCGCCCGTAGATCGGCTCCAGCAGGTTATTCAGGCCGAACCAGATTTGCGCCACCAAGGGTTGGCGCAGGTTCAGCACCTGAAAATTGATCAGCCAGCTCATGATGATATGGGCGATCATGACGAACCAGATGACGTTCAGGATCAGCACCAGGGCCTGAAAGAGCGTGACCATCGAAACCTCCGCTTTGGATCGCAAAGACAGGTAAGCGAGGCGCAGCCCCATTGCAACCGCAGGCTGGCGCGCATTTTCCGTAACGTCTCTCTTGACCGCCCCGCTGCGGCGCAGCACCTCTTGGCGCATGTATCCCGTTATCCGCATGGCCAAAGAGATCGTGAAGTTCCGCAACGCCCCGGCGTTGCCGATCACGGGCACCCATGTCAGCCAGCATATCTGCTGGCCGTGGGACATCGACCTGTGGATGGAGCTCAACAACGGGCGCACGCTGACGCTTTTCGATCTGGGGCGGATTCCGCTCGCGATCCGCACCGGGCTCTGGGACGCGCTCAAGCGCAACAAATGGGGCATCGTGGTCGCCGGGAACACCACGCGGTATCGCCGCCGCGTGCAGGCCTTCCAGAAATTCGAGATGCGCTCGCGCTGCCTCGGCTGGGACGATCGCTGGATCTGGCTCGAGCATGCGATGTTCACGAAGGACGGCGAGTGCACTTCGCATGTGCTGATCCGCGGGGCGGTGACCTCCAAGAAAGGTATGATCCCGCCCGCGCAGGTTCTCGCCGAGATGGGGCAGGATGCGACCTCGCCGCCGCTTCCCGAATTCGTGACCGCCTGGGCCGAGGCCGACCACAAGCGCCCCTGGCCGCCGCAGATGTAACACTGCCGCCAGCGCGGCCTGCCTAACCCGTCGAAACCCTTGCCAGATCGTCCCTTTTCGGGCTTGATCGCCGCAATTGCTGGCGCGGCGGGGAGAGGGCGACATGATCACGGCGAAGAAACGCATCTGGGGCTGGTGGTTCTTCGACTGGGCGAGCCAACCCTATAACACGCTGCTGGTCACCTTCATCTTCGCGCCCTTCGTAAAAGACCTCATGGGCTCGGGCACGGCGGCGCAGACCGTCTGGGGCTATGGCGTCGGCATCGCCGGGATCCTGATCGCGCTCGGCTCGCCCTTCCTCGGTGCGGTCGCGGACCGCTCGGGACGGCGGATGCCGTTCATCTGGGTCTTCTCGGTGATGTATGTGCTGGGCGCCTGGGGGCTGTGGTATGCGGTGCCGGGCGATTTCAAGCTGATGGCGATCATGATCAGCTTCGCCATCGGCATGATCGGCATGGAATTCGCGACCACCTTCACCAATGCGATCCTGCCTGATCTGGGCCCGCGCGAAGAGATCGGGCGCATCTCCGGCTCGGGCTGGGCGTTCGGCTATATCGGCGGGATGATCACGCTGTTCATCATGCTCCTGCTGCTGCAGGCGAGCCCGACGACCGGCAAGACGATGCTGGGGATCGATCCGCTTTTCGGTCTCGACGTCGCCACGCGAGAGGATACCCGCGCGGTCGGGCCGCTCACCGCGATCTGGTATGCGGTCTTCATGATCCCCTTCTTCTTCTGGGTCCGCGAGCCGCGCAAACCCGACGCGCTGCCCATCGGCACGGCACTGCGCGGCGCGTGGCCGGAACTGCGCGCCACGCTGAAGGCACTGCCGCATCGCCGTTCGCTGACCTCGTTCCTGCTCAGCTCGATGTTCTACCGCGACGCGCTCAACGGCATCTACACCTTCGGCGGGCTCTATGCGGCGGGCGTGTTGAACTGGTCGATCACGCTGATCGGCCTGTTCGGCATCCTCGGCACGATCACCGGGGCGACCTTCGCATGGCTCGGCGGCAAGGCCGATGACCGCTGGGGGCCGCGCACGGTCATCATCACCTCGCTTGTGATCCTGACGCTGGTCGTGATCGGCATCGTGATGATCTCGCGCGAAAGCGTCTTCGGCATGGCCGTCACCCCCGACAGCAAACTCCCCGACATCGCCTTCATGGTGCTGGGCGGGATGATCGGGGCCTGCGGCGGCGCGCTGCAATCGGCCTCGCGGACGATGATGGTGCGTCAGGCCGACCCGGAAAAGATCACCGAGCATTTCGGCCTCTACGCACTTTCGGGCAAGGCCACGGCCTTCATCGCGCCGCTCGCCATCGGGATCACGACGCAGATAAGCGGAAATCAGTCGACGGGCATCACACCGATCATCGTTCTTTTGCTTTTGGGCCTGGTCCTGCTAGGATTCGTGAGAAGTCACGGAGACCCTGCGCCCGAAGGACCCCCCACATCATGATCGCGAAATTTCTCGTCGCCGCTCTTTCTTTCAGCCTTATTTCTGCGCCCACATTCGCCGAACCGCTCGCCCGCCAACTTTTCGGCTCCAAGGCGAGCGCGTCGGCGCAGGCGCCTTCGGCCATCGGGTTTTACTCGCGTGGCTGCGCCGCAGGCCTTCAGCGCATGCCCGAGAGCGGACCGACTTGGCAAGCGATGCGCCTGTCGCGCAATCGCAACTGGGGCCAGCCCGCGATGCTGACCTACCTGCAGGACCTGTCGCGCTACGCGGCCTCGCTGCCGGGCTGGAACGGGCTCTATATCGGTGACATTTCCCAGCCGCGCGGCGGCCCGATGACCGGCGGCCATGCGAGCCACCAGATCGGACTGGATGCCGATATCTGGATGCTGCCCGCGACGAACCTGAATCTCAGCCGAGCCCAGCGGGAGAAAATCTCCTCGATCTCGGTGCGCACCGCCGATCAGCGCCACACCAATTCCAACTGGACGCCGCAGCACCTCGCACTGATGCGCCACGCCGCTGCCGATCCGCGAGTCGACCGTATCTTCGTGGCCGCCGCCGTGAAGATCGCGATGTGCAACACGGTGCCGCGCAACGATCGCGCATGGCTGCAGAAGATCCGTCCGATGTATGGCCACAACACGCATTTCCACGTCCGCCTGAAATGCCCGCCCGGTGCGCGCTATTGCGAGACGCAGAAACCGACCGTGGCGCAGCTCTCGAAGGGAGGCGATGGCTGTGACGACACGCTGAACTGGTGGGTGACCGATTATCTCAACCCGCCGAAGACTGCGGCCAAGCCCAAGCCGAAAGGGCCGCCGAAGAAAAACGCCAAAACCTACGTCATGTCGGACCTGCCCAACCAATGCCGCGCCGTTCTTACCTCGCGCTGATTGCAGGTGCGGGGCTGGCCATTCTCGGAGGGCTCGCGCCCGCCGGGCCGCATCCTCGCGCGCAATTCCTGCAAAGCTTTCACTGGACCATGCCGGGCGTGTTCGTCTTCGGCGGGTTTTCCGGGCTTGAGCTGGGACCGGACGGAGGCGATTTCGTCACCCAGTCGGACCGCACGACCATCTGGCGCGGGCATCTCGATCGCGACGCCGCTGGCCAGATCAAGGACGTGAGGGTCACCCAAGGACCGAACTGGCTGCACAGCTCCAAGGGCGCGGCGCTGACCCGTCATCTGGGAG
Source organism: Thioclava sp. UBA3469 (assembly GCF_002378135.1). NCBI lineage: Bacteria > Pseudomonadati > Pseudomonadota > Alphaproteobacteria > Rhodobacterales > Paracoccaceae > Thioclava > Thioclava sp. UBA3469. The sequence continues at coordinate 21,771 of NZ_DFRG01000105.1, read as the reverse complement.
ACAGCGAAGGCTTGGCGCTGGCGCCGGACGGCTCGGTCTATATCTCCTTCGAGGGTCTGGCGCGGGTGTCGCATTTCCCGACCGATGGCGGCCCGGCCGAATTGCTGCCACGCCCGGATGCCTTTGCGAAGATGCAGAACAACTCCTCGCTCGAGGCGCTGGCGATCGACGATCAGGGCACGCTCTACACGATGCCCGAACGCTCGGGCGCGAAAGACAGGCCCTACCCGGTCTGGCGCTATCGCGACGGCAAATGGGATCAGCCCTTCGCCATCCCGCGCTCCGAGAACTGGCTACCCGTCGGTGCGGATTTCGGCCCCGATGGCCGCTTCTACCTGCTGGAGCGCGACTTCTGGGGGCTACTGGGCTTTCGGACGCGCGTTCAGGTCTTCGACATCAACGGCGACTCGATCTCGGGCGGCGAGGTTCTTCTGGAAACCGGCGCCGGGCGTCACGACAATCTCGAGGGCCTTTCGGTCTGGCGCGACGACAGCGGCGCGATCCGCCTGACGATGATTTCCGACGACAATTTCCGGTTCCTGCAGCGCACCGAGATCGTGGAATACGTCCTGCCTGAGACGCGCCGCACCGCCAAAAAGGATTGACGCAACGCGTTCGAGCGCGTATCGCGCGCCCTTGCCCGGAGGGTTCCGGGCCATGTCTCCGCTACCATGTAAAAACGGTTGAACATCATGACCCGCTATATTCCTGGCATCATTGCCATGGCCATTATCGTCGTGGCCTCGAACATCCTGGTGCAATTCCTCGTCGGCGACTGGCTGACCTGGGGCGCCTTCACCTACCCCTTCGCCTTCCTCGTCAATGACGTGATGAACCGCGTCTACGGCCCGGGCGCCGCGCGCCGCGTCGTGGCCGCCGGTTTCGTCGTGGGCGTGATCTGCTCGCTCATCGGCAGCCAGATCATGCTGCAGGGCGACGGCTACACCTATCCCGCCGTCACGCTGCGCATCGCGCTCGGCTCCGGCGCGGCCTTCCTCGTGGCGCAGATGACCGACATCTTCGTCTTCGACAAGCTGCGCAATGGTGTCTGGTGGCGCGCGCCTGCGATCTCGACCCTGATCGGCGCGTCGCTCGACACGCTGATCTTCTTCTCGATCGCCTTCTCGAGCGCGCTGATCTTCCTCGAGCCGTCGAATGACGTGTCCTGGGCCAATGAAACCCTGCCCCTGTTTGGCGTCGGACCGACGGTGCCGCTCTGGGTGTCGCTGGCCACCGCAGACTGGCTTGTCAAACTTGCCCTGACTTTGATCGCGCTGCTGCCTTTCAAGGCACTTGTTACGAAACTTTCTCCAAGACTTGCGTAATTTTTCTTGCCACACACAAAATCTGTGGCACGCTGTGGATAACGGCAACGCATGAAAGGAGGTGGTCCAGTGTCTAGAGTGATAGTGGAGAGAGGTGTCGGGACAGTGAGGGGGGCCGTGGCCTGAGGGCAAACCCTGGGGCAAAGAACCCTGACTGGGACGGCTGGATCCTTCGGACCCTAACCGGACCATCTCCGTAGATCTCGGAGGGCCATCTCGAACAGAGATGGCCCTTTTCGTGGGGCGTTCCTTAGCAAAAAGGAGCGCCCTTCGTCATTGACGTCGATCATCGACTCGGCCTCATTTCGCGCCCAACCTTCCTATGCGTCAACTTGTGTGGGAGGACACTATGCGCTTCACTTACCTCATCGCCGCGGCCTGTCTCGCCGCGACCCCGGCCATCGCTCAGGACGGCGATGTCGGCAAAGCTCTCTACGGCCAATATTGCGCCAGTTGTCATGGCGACGATGGCACGGGCACCGGGCCGATGGCCGAATATCTGAACGTGAAACCCGCCGATCTGACCGGCCTTGCCGCCGCCAATGACGGCGAGTTCCCGATGCTCAAGGCGATCCACATCATCGACGGACGCACGGGCGTGCGGGCGCATGGCGGGCCGATGCCGGTCTTCGGCGAGGTGTTCATGGAACAGGGCGGGCACGGTGCGCCGTATTACACCGACGTTCTGGCCACACGCGGGCGCGTCCTTTCACTCGCGACATATCTCGAGTCGCTTCAGAAATAGGCGATAAGACGTTCACGATAGCACCGGTCTCGCGGGGTGATCTCGACTCCGCGAGCCGGATATGGTTTGCAGGAACCCGGGCGTCAGAGCCTTATTGGACGACATATCACCGGGAATGCAGATTGATGAGCGATATTGACGCGTTGAGCTTCGAAGAGGCGATGAAGGCTCTCGAGGAAGTCGTGGGCAAACTGGAACATGGCGACGTGCCCCTGGACGAGTCGATCAAACTCTATGAGCGCGGCGCCAAGCTGAAAGAGCATTGCGCCAAGCTTCTGAAAGAGGCCGAGGCGCGCGTTGAGAAAATCACGCTCAATGCCGACGGCGCTCCGAAAGGCACGACCCCCGCCGAAGGTCTGTAAATGTTCACCTCCCGTTTGAAAGAGGTGCAGACGACCGTTCAGGTCGCGCTCGATGCCGCCGTGGCGCGCCAGCCCGAGGGGCCGCTGCGCGCCCCGATGCATTACGCGCTGCAGGGCGGCAAACGCCTGCGCGCCTTCCTCGCAATCGAAAGCGCCGCGATCTTCGGCATCCCGGAGGCGCAGGTGATGCCCGCCGCCGCCGCGGTCGAGGCGCTGCACGCCTATAGCCTCGTGCATGACGACCTGCCCTGCATGGATGACGACGATCTGCGCCGCGGCCAGCCGACAGTGCACGTGAAATGGGACGAAGCGACCGCCGTGCTGACCGGCGACGTGTTGCAGACGCTTGCGTTCGAGCTTTGCGCCGATCCCGTCCTCGGCCCGGCAGAGCGGCGTATCGCGCTGAGCCTCGCGCTTGCGAAAGCCTCCGGCGCGGCCGGGATGGGCCACGGTCAGGCGCTCGACATCGCCGCCGAAAGCGCCACCGATCCGCTCTCGCTCAGCCAGATCACCGCGCTGCAGGCGGGCAAGACCGGGGCGCTGATCTCCTTCGCCTCGCGCACCGGCGCGATCCTCGCGGGCGAGGACGAGGGCCCCCTGAGCGATTTCGCCGATGCGGTCGGTCTGGCCTTTCAAATTCACGATGACATCCTAGATGTGACGGGTTGCGAAAAGGCCGCCGGGAAACGGGTCGGCAAGGATGCCGAGGCCGGAAAAGCCACCTTCGTCTCGCTGCTCGGCCTCGCCGGCGCGCGGCTCCGGGAGGGCGAGCTGATCGAGCAAGCCATAGACGCGCTTTCGCCTTACGGCGAGGAAGCGGAAAACTTGCGGGCCGCTGCGCGTTTCGTTATCTCCCGCGAGATGTAGCGCGCCTAGGGGGCAGCCAATGAGCGATAACCCGAACGACCAAACGGCCACGCCGCTCCTCGACAAGGTGCGACTGCCGTCCGATCTGAAAGGCCTTTCCGATCCCGAGCTGAAAACGCTCGCCACCGAATTGCGCGCCGAGACCATCTCGGCCGTGTCGCAAACCGGCGGGCATCTGGGCGCGGGTCTGGGCGTGGTCGAGCTGACGGTCGCGCTACATGCCGTGTTCGACGCCCCGCGCGACAAGATCGTCTGGGACGTTGGCCACCAGTGCTACCCGCACAAGATCCTGACCGGGCGCCGCGACCGCATCCGCACGCTGCGCACCAAGGGCGGGCTGTCGGGTTTCACCAAGCGCTCGGAGTCGCCCTACGATCCGTTCGGCGCGGGCCATAGCTCCACTTCGATTTCGGCCGCGACCGGCTTCACCATGGGCCGCGAGCTGGGCGCCGAGACCGGCGACGCGATTGCCGTGATCGGTGACGGCGCAATGTCGGGCGGCATGGCCTTCGAGGCGATGAACCACGCGGGCCACTTGGGCAAACGCATGTTCGTCGTGCTCAATGACAACGAGATGTCGATCGCCCCGCCCGTCGGCGCGCTGTCGAGCTACCTCACGCGGCTTTATTCCGAGGCCCCGCTGCAGGACCTGAAATCCGCCGCCAAAGGCGCGGTCGGTCTGCTGCCCGTTCCGTTCCAGGAAGGCGCGCGCCGGGCGAAGGAAATGCTCAAGGGCATCGCCATGGGCGGCACCCTGTTCGAGGAGCTGGGCTTCTCCTATGTCGGACCGGTCGACGGCCACGACCTCGACCAGCTGCTGCCGCTGCTGCGCACGCTCAAGGCGCGCGCGACCGGCCCGGTTCTGATCCACGCGGTGACGAAAAAGGGCAAAGGGTATGGCCCCGCCGAGAGCCGCCCCGATGGCGGCCATGCCACCGCGAAATTCGATCTCAGCACCGGCGAGCAGAAGAAATCGCCCTCCAATGCGCCGAGCTACACCAAGGTCTTTGCCGAAAGCCTGATCAAGGAAGCGGCGAAGGACGAGAAGATCGTCGGCATTACCGCCGCCATGCCCGACGGCACGGGGCTCAAACAATTCGCGGGCGTCTATCCGCGCCGCTGTTTCGACGTGGGCATCGCCGAGCAGCATGCCGTCACCTTCTCCGCCGGACTTGCGGCGTCCGGTATGAAGCCGTTCTGCGCGATCTACTCGACCTTCCTGCAACGCGGCTACGACCAGATCGTGCATGACGTCGCGATCCAGCGCCTGCCCGTGCGCTTCGCCATCGACCGCGCCGGTCTGGTGGGCGCGGATGGTGCAACCCATGCGGGCTCGTTCGATGTGGGCTTCATGTCCTCGCTGCCCGGCATGGTCGTGATGGCCGCCGCCGACGAGGCTGAACTGGTCCATATGGTCGCCACCGCCGCCGCCCATGACGAAGGCCCCATCGCCTTCCGCTATCCGCGCGGTGAAGGCATGGGTGTCGACATGCCCGAAGAGGGCGTGCCGCTGGAAATCGGCAAGGGCCGGATGATCGCGGAGGGCGCGCGCGTCGCGATCCTGTCCTATGGCACCCGTCTGGCCGAAGTGCTGAAAGCCCGCGAGGCGCTGCAGGCCCGCGGCCTCGCGCCGACCGTCGCCGATGCACGCTTCGTCAAACCGCTCGACACCGATCTGATCGACCGGCTTGTGGCCGAGCACGAGGCGCTGATCTGCATCGAGGAAGGCGCGATCGGCGGCTTCGGCAGCCATGTCGCGCAATACCTGTCGGATCAGGGCGTCTTCGATCACGGGTTCAAGTTCCGCTCAATGGTCCTGCCCGACACGTTCATCGACCATGCCTCGCCCGAGGACATGTATCACTCGGCGGGCATGGATGCGCCGCAGATCGAGTCGAAGGTGCTCGAGCTTTTGGGCGTCGCGGTCGCGAAACGCGCCTGAGATAAGTTTTCCTTATTTTCGCGGCGGCTGCATAAGTTGAACTTATGCGGCCTCCGCCTCCTCCAGCAAGCCTTCCTCGACCAGCCGCCGCGCCCAGCCCTTCGGCCCGTCGAACAGATGCGTCTTCCAGCCGAAGGTATGCGCCGTCGCGATATTGTCGGCGCGATCATCGGTGAAGATCAGATCCGAGCCGGACAGCCCTGACGCGTCCTCGACCATCTGATAGATCTTCGGGTCGGGCTTCGTGACGCCCATATGGCCCGAGATGAAATCCCGGTCGAAATCGCGCAGGAACGGATAATGCGTGGCCGCGAAATCGTAGCTTTGAATCCCGAAATTTGTCAGAGAGAAAACCGGCATCCCCTTGGCCTGCAAGGATTTCATCAGGCGCAGCGAATGCGGGATCTCGGGCGCGGCCATCTCGATCCAGTCATCGTGCCAGCGCCGGATCGCATCGCGCCAGCTCGGGTATTTCTCGGCCCATGCGTAGATCGTCTCGCGGAACGGCGCGCCGCGGTCGATCTCGTCATTCATGCCGTGCAGATCGACCTCCGCGAACATCTGCTCGCGCGTCTCGCGCGGCATGATCCGGTCGTAATGCCGCTCCGGCTGCCATTCGATCAGCACGTTACCGATATCGAAGATAACTGCCTTAACCATTCTTAACCTCTCTTGCTGCCGCCCGCGCGACCCGGTCGAGCGCATCCGAGAACCGCGCCCGGTCGGACTTGGAAAACGGCTTGCCGCCGCCCTGCCGGAACGGATCGGCAGAGCGCAGATCCGCCATCAAATCCCGTGTCGCCAGGACGTTACCGATATTGGCGGGGGTCAGCGCCTCGCCATCGGGACGCAGCACCCGCGCGCCGGCCTCGACGCATTTCGCCGCCAGCGGGATGTCATTGGTGATCACCACATCGCCGACCGTCGCCCGCTCGGCGATATACATATCGGCCACGTCCGGCCCCTGATCGACATAGACCATCTCGACCAGCGGATTGGGCGAGGGCCGCAGCCCGCCATTGGAGACAAGCATCAGCTTGACGCCGAGACGGGTCGCGACCTTCTCGGCCTCGGCTTTCACCGGGCAGGCATCCGCATCGACCCAGATCACGCCCAGAGCGCCTCGGCGTGGAACTCGATGTGATCGGGGATGAAGGTCGAGACGAAATAGTAACTGTGATCGTAACCTTCCTGAATCCGGAAGGTGCCGGGCTGACGCCGCGCTGCCATCGCTTCGGCCAGCGCCTCGGGCTTCAGGAGATCGAGGAATTGATCCGAGCCGCCTTGGTCGATCAGCACTTCGCCGTCGAACCCGCGTTCGCGCATCAGAAGCGTGGCATCATGCGCGGCCCATGCGGCCTCGTTGTCGCCCAGATAGGCGCTGAACTGCTTGCGGCCCCAGTCGCTTTGCGTCGGGTTCGCGATCGGCGCGAAGGCCGAAACGGACCGGAAGCGCTCGGGCAGCGACATCGCCAGCGTCAGCGCACCGTGCCCGCCCATCGAATGGCCGGTGATCGCCTGCCGCTCGGGGTCGATCTCGAAGGCGGCGTCGATGGCGTTCGGCAGTTCCTCGGCGATGTAATCCCACATCCGGAAATGCGGCGCCCACGGATCCTGCGTCGCGTTGACGTAAAAGCCCGCGCCTTGGCCCAGATCGTAATCTTCGTGATTGGCCACGCCCTCGCCGCGCGGCGAGGTGTCGGGGAAGACAAGCGCGATCCCGTGCTCGGCCGCGAAAGCCTGCGCGCCCGCCTTGGTCATCGCGTTCTCATGGGTGCAAGTCAGCCCCGAGAGATACCAGAGCACCGGCACCGGACCGTCCTCGGCCTCGCGCGGCAGGAACAGCCCGAAGGTCATTTCGCAATCATTGACCTTAGACGCGTGCGAATAGACGCCTTGGACGCCTCCGAAACAGCGGTTTTCCGAGATCGTTTTCATCAAAGCCTCCTTAGCCGTGAACCCAATGGATGACCGCCGGAACCGTGAGGATCGAGACGGCGGTCGAGACGAGGATGGCGGCCGAGACGCGCTGCGGCGCCACCCCGAAATGCTGCGCCAGAATATAGACATTGCCCGCGACGGGAAGGGCGGCAGCGGCGATCATCACGCCTGCCGCGAAGGGGTCGACATCGAAGATCAGAAGCGAGGTGATCGCGATCGCGGCCGGGTGCAGGAAGAGCTTGCCGAAGGACAGCCAGACCGCCGGCGCGGGCTTCTCGGCCGATTTGCCCGCAAGCGAGGCGCCGATGGCGAACAGCGCGCCGGGCGTGGCGGCGGCGCCGAGGATCGTCATGAACTCCGAAAGCGGGCCCGGCATCGGCAGCTTCAGCCCGGCCCAGGCGAGCCCCGCCACCATCGAGACGATCATCGGGTTCTTCACCAGCCCCAGCGCGATCGGCGCGAGCGAGACCTTCCCGTGCCGCGCGGCGGTGATGAAGATCGTGATGATCGAGGAGAACACGATCAGATCGCAGCTCAACACCATCAAGACGGGCCCCACCGCTGCCGGTCCCAGCAGCACCACCAGCATCGGCACGCCGAGAAAGCCGGTATTGCCGGTCATCGAGGTATGCGCCTCCATCGCGGAAAGCGCGGTGGGCAGCTTGCGCGCCTTGGCGACGGCGAAAGTGATCAGCCAGACCGCGCCCGAGCCGGTCAGATACGCAAGGATGAACTGCGGATCGACAAGCGCGGCCAGATCGAGATTGGCGGAGAATTTGAACAGCATCGCCGAGAGCGCGAAGTAGAAGACGAATTTCGTCAGCCACGCGGTCGCCTCGGCGGTGAAAAAGCGGATCTGTCCGGCGAACCAGCCAAGCCCGATCAGGGCAAAAAACGGCAAGGTCTTCAGAAAGATCTCAAGCATGGCCAAGGGCTAGCATGCGGTTTTGGCAAGTGCCAGCTATGGAATGAGGTCTGCGCGCCCGTGGCGGGGTCGGGAAGCCTCCGGCGGGGATATTTTTGCCAAGCCGAAGGCAAAGCGCCTGTTTTCGCCTTGGCTCAAATATCCCCCGCGGAGCGTCCCGCATGTGCCGGTTGCGCGCGGGTCGGAGCTAGGCTGTGTCAGCCGCCGCCGATCAAGACACCGGCCGCGAAAACCAACGCGCCGCCGAGCACGACCTGGAAGGCCGCACGCAGGAAGGGCGTTTCCATGAAGCGGTTCTGGATCCAGGCGATGGCCCAGAGCTCGATGAACACGACGATGATCGCGATGGTGGTCGCGGTCCAGAAATCGGGGATCAGGTAGGGCAGCGCGTGGCCCAAGCCACCAAGCATGGTCATCACACCCGAGGCGATGCCGCGTTTGATCGGCGAGCCGCGGCCCGAGATCACGCCGTCATCATGCGCGGCTTCGGTGAAGCCCATCGAGATGCCCGCGCCGACCGAGGCCGCGAGGCCCACGAGGAAAGTCGTCCACGGGTTTTGGGTCGCGAAGGCGGTGGCGAAGATCGGCGCGAGGGTCGAGACCGAGCCGTCCATAAGCCCGGCGAGACCCGGTTGCACCCAGGTCAGGATGAACTGGCGGTGGGCCTGACGGTCTTCCTCTTCCTTTTCGCTCTCGGGCAGATGCGTGCCGGTCAGCTCCTCGGCCTTTTGCTCGTGACCGAGTTCGGCCGCGGCGAGATCGCCCAGCAACTCGCGGGTGCTGGCATCGGAGCTACGCTGGGCTGCGAGCGTGTAGAACTTGCCCGCCTCGCGCTCCATCGCCTCGGCCTCGCCGCGGATGGTGTCGAGCGAGAGGTTCTTGGTCAGCCAGATCGGTTTGCGGTTGTAGAAGCCCGCGACATGTTCGCGCCGGATCAGGGGGATCACATCGCCGAAGCGCTCGGTGTGCCGCGCGATCAGGAGGCGGCGATGCTCGTCTTCCTCTTTCGCCATCTCGTCGAAGATCTTCGCGGAGGCCGGATATTCGGTGCGCAGATGTTCGGCATATTGGCGATAGATGCGTGCGTCGTCCTCCTCGGAGGAGATCGCGAGCGCAAGCACTTCCTGTTCAGTGAGATCGTCGAAACGGCGGCGTGACGCGAAACCGGGAAGCATGGGAGGCCCTCTTTTTTAGAACGGTTCTAAAATATGCAGAGTTGCGTCCAGCGCAAGGCAGTATTTCGAACTGATCAGTTCATTTAGTCTTGATTTCCGAACCGAACGGTTCATATTAAATTCCGAACCAAGTAGTTCAGTTATGGAGAACCGCTATGAAACGTCTCGCTTACGCCCTTGTTCTGTCTGTGTTTGGCGCAACCGCCGCATCGGCTGGCGTCGGGGATTTCTCGCTGCCGCGTCTGGACTTCCCGACCACCGGGGCTCCGACCGTCACGCAAGGCTGCAACGATCTGACGCAGGTCTGCGCGGATAATTAATCGCGTCCGAGATGCGCTTCGCCCCGTTCGGCGGCGAGGCGCATCTGACGTTCGCGCTCGCGGAAGCGGTCGCGATCGGCATCGGAAAATTCGCCGATGCACCGGTGACAGGAGACGCCTTCCTCGTAATCGAGATGGCGTTTGTCTTCCGCGGAGACCGGGCGGCGACAGGCGTGACAGCTGTCGTAATCGCCCTGTTTCAGCCCGTGGCGCAGGCTCACGCGCTGATCGAAGACGAAGCAATCGCCCTGCCAGAGCGAGCCGTCGTCAGGCATGTCTTCGAGATATTTCAGGATGCCGCCCTTGAGGTGATAGACCTCGGGCACGCCTTCCGAGAGCAGGAAATTCGTCGATTTCTCGCAGCGGATGCCGCCGGTGCAGAACATCGCGACGCGCTTGTTGTGGAAGCGATGCGCATTGTCGCGCCACCATTGCGGAAATTCGCGGAAGGATTTCGTGCCGGGGTCGATGGCGCCCTCGAAAGTGCCGATCTCGATCTCGTAATCGTTGCGCGTATCGATCACGACCGTGTCGGGCGAGGAGATCAGCGCGTTCCAGTCCTGCGGCTCGACGTAATGGCCGACGCGGGCTTTCGGATCGATATCGGGCTCGCCCATCGTGACGATCTCGCGCTTGAGCCGCACCTTCATCTTGCCGAAGGGCATCTCCTCGGCCGCGCTTTCCTTCCATTCCAGATCGGCACAGCCCGGCAAGCCGCGGATATGCGCCAGCACCGCGTCGATCCCTTCACGGGTCCCCGCGATGGTGCCATTGATCCCTTCGCGCGCGATCAGGAGCGAGCCTTTCACGCCATGCGCGCAGGCGATCTTCGCCAGCGGGGCCTTCAGGGCCTCGGGGGACTCGAACCGGGTGAAATGGTAAAGGGCGGCAACGGTGAACATGGGCCCCGCATTAGCGCCGTGCGGGGGCGTTAGGCAAGAGCCGTTGCGCATCCGTGCCGTTGACCACAGGGGGTGCGCGGCCTACCCATGGGAAAACCCTGCGGGAGGTAAAGTGATGACCAAAGCTCTGATCGTGATCGACGTGCAAAACGATTTCTGCCCCGGCGGTGCGCTGGCAGTCTCGGGGGGCGACGAGATCCTTCCGCGCGTGAATACGCTGATGACCGAGTTCGACACCGTGGTTCTGACGCAGGATTGGCACCCCGCGGATCACGCCTCTTTCGCGAGCCAGCACGAGGGCGGCGCGCCCTTCACGCAAATCCACATGGAGTATGGGCTGCAGACCCTCTGGCCGGATCATTGCGTGCAGGGCAGCAAGGGGGCGGAGTTCCACCCCGATCTGGCCGTGAACCGGGCGCAGCTGATCATCCGCAAGGGGTTCCGGCGCGGCGTCGACAGCTATTCGGCCTTCTTCGAGAACGACCACAAGACGCCGACCGGGCTTGCGGGTTACCTGCGCGACCGGGGCGTCGAGGATCTGACCTTCGTGGGGCTCGCCACCGATTTCTGCGTCGCATGGTCGGCGCTGGATGCGGCGAAGCTGGGCTTCCGCGCGACCGTGATCGAAGGCGCCTGCCGCGCGATCGATCTCGACGGTTCGTTGCAGGAAGCGCATAGCGAGATGCGCTCTGCCGGTGTGAAGCTGGAGGCCTGATCCATGGTCGACATCGCGAGCCGCGTCTATAACCACAAGTGGAAGATCGACCCGATCGTGCGGTCTCTGATCGACACGGATTTCTACAAGCTTTTGATGTGTCAGTCGATTTTCCGCAACAAGCCGGAGACGCGGGTCAAGTTCAGCCTGATCAACCGCAGCAAGTCGATCCGGCTGGCGGAGTTGATCGACGAGGCGGAACTGCGCGAGCAGCTGGATTACGCGCGCTCGCTTAAACTGTCGCGCGGGGAGAGCACCTGGCTGCGCGGCAACACGTTCTATGGCAAGCGGCAGATGTTCCGCTCGGATTTCATGGAGTGGTTCGAGGGCTATCAACTGCCGCCCTACCATCTGGAAAAGCGCGACGGGCAATATGAGCTGACCTTCGAGGGCAAGTGGCACGAGGTGATGCTCTGGGAGATCCCGGCGCTCGCGATCCTGATGGAGCTGCGCGGGCGGGCGGTTCTGAACACGATGGGGCGGTTCGAGCTGCAGGTGCTCTATGCCCGCGCGATGACGAAGGTCTGGGAGAAGATCGAGGCGCTGCGCGAACTGGACAACCTGCGGATCGCGGATTTCGGCACCCGGCGGCGGCACAGCTTCCTGTGGCAGGACTGGTGCGTGCAGGCGATGCTCGAAGGGCTGGGTGACATCTCCGAAGGGGGCGCGTTCACCGGCACGTCGAACTGCCTGATCGCGATGCGGCGCGACATCGAGGCGGTGGGCACCAATGCGCATGAGATGCCGATGGTCTATGCGGCGCTGACCAATAGCGACGCGGAGCTGGCGAAGGCGCCTTACAAGGTGCTGGCCGACTGGCACGAAGAGCATGACGGCAATCTGCGCATCATTCTGCCCGACACCTATGGCACGAAGGGGTTCCTCGACCACGCGCCGGATTGGCTGGCGGGCTGGACCGGCATCCGCATCGATTCGGGCGACCCGGCGACGGGCGCGGAAATCGCGATCGACTGGTGGAAAGCGCGTGGCGAGGATCCGCGCCAGAAGCTGGTGATCTTCTCGGACGGGCTGACCGTCGACAAGATCCGCGAGTTGCACGCGCAGTTCGCCGGTCGAGTGAAGGTCAGCTTCGGCTGGGGCACGCTGCTGACCAACGATTTCCGCGGGCTGGTGCCGAATGACGCGCTCGCGCCGTTCAGCCTTGTGTGCAAAGCGGTCGAGGCCGATGGACGCCCGACGGTGAAACTGTCGGACAATCCCGAGAAGGCGATGGGCCCGGAGGACGAGATCGCCCGCTACAAGCGCGTGTTCGAAGTCGGCCCGCAGCAGGCGATGAAGGTCATGGTCTGAGCGGTCAGGTGATCGCGTTCAGGATCAGGTAGACCACCGCCGAGAGCGCAGCCGAGGCCGGCACCGTGACGATCCACGCCGTGGCGACCGTCATCATATGCGAGCGGCGCACCAGAAGGCGGCGCTTGCGCTCTTCCGGCGGGACGGGCTTGCCCTTGCGGATGCCCAGCTCGCGGGCGCGCTTCTCGGCGTGCCATTCGCGGTAGAAGCCGACGCCGAAGATGCCGCCGACCGCGATATGGGTCGAGGAGACCGGCAGGCCCAGCCACGACGCCACGATCACCGTGATCGCCGCCGAAAGCGCCACGCAATAGGCGCGCATCGGGTTGAGCTTGGTGATCTCGTTGCCGACGAGGCGGATCAGCTTGGGCCCGAACAGCAGCAGGCCGACGGAAATCCCCAGCGCGCCAACAGCCATCACCCAGAACGGGATGCCGACCTCTGCGGCGATATCGCCCTGCTCCACCGTGTGCACGATGGCCGCGAGCGGGCCGACCGCATTGGCGACGTCATTCGCGCCATGGGCGAAGCTCAGCAGCGCGGCAGAGACGACGAGCGGCAGGCCGAACAGCGTCTTGAGCGACTTCTTGCGGTTCTCCATCCCTTCGGACTGGCGGCGGATCATCGGGATCGTGACGAGCCATCCAATGACACCGACGACGAGGCCGATCAGGACCGCTTCGACAATCGTGATCTTGAACAGGTGCTTGAGGCCCTTGAGCGCGAGATAGGCAGCAAAGGCCCCCGACATGATGCCGATCAGGATCGGCACCCATCGGCGCGCGGCGGCGATCTTGTCGTCGACATAGATCACCTTGGTCTTGATCAGCGCGAGGAAGGCGGCCGCGATCACGCCGCCCATGACCGGAGAGATCACCCAGCTTGCCGCGATCTTCGCCATCGAGACCCAATCGACCGCCCCGAAGCCAGCAGCCACGATGCCCGCGCCGACGACGCCGCCGACGATGGAGTGGGTAGTCGAGACCGGCGCGCCGAGCCAAGTCGCGAGGTTCAGCCACAGAGCCGCGGCCAGCAGGGCCGCCATCATCGCCCAGACGAAATGCCCGGAATCGGGCAAGGCGGTCGGCTCGATGATGCCCTTCGCGACGGTTTTGACGACATCACCGCCCGCGACGAGCGCGCCCAAGCTTTCGAAGATGGCGGCGACGATCAGCGCCCCGATCAGCGTCATCGCACGCGAGCCCACGGCGGGGCCCATGTTGTTGGCGACGTCATTGGCGCCAATGTTTAGCGCCATATAGGCCCCGATCGCAGCGGCGGCGATCACCACCAGCTGGCCGGGCTGCCCGCCCACCAACACGGCGGCCACCAGACCGACGAGCACGATGAAGGCCAGCGCGATCCCCGGCGCGACCATGCCGCGCGCCACGAATTGCCCGGCACTTTCGACGCGCCCGATCCGCTTGAGATCCTTGTCGAGCGTTTTCCACTGATTGACGCGGGACTCGTTGTCTTGATTGGCCACCGTCACGAACCTGTCATCTAATTGTCAGAAGTCCGCGCGGGCCTAGCGGGTTTGACCCGTTGTGACAAGGCATTCGACGCCATTCGGGGCTCAGAGCTTGCGCAAAAGCTTCTGCAGCCCCTCTTCCGCGACCAGCTTCGAGGCCTGCTTGGGCGCGAACCATTTGCGTTTGCGCTGATGCTCTTCGGGAAAGGACTTCATCAAGGTCTCGACCCGCATCGGGAAGACGACGACATCGGTGGGCGTGGCCAAGCCACTATCGAGGATCTTGTCGTAGCGGAACGCTCCGGCGGGCTCCATTTCGATCTTGCCGACGGCCCCGGCTTCTTCCCATGCCTCCTGCTTGGCCGCGCCGGACAGCGAGCGTCCGCGCATCGGCCAGCCTTTCGGGATTACCCAGCGCCCGGTGTCGCGCGAGGTGATCAGAAGGACCTGGGTCTTGCCGTCTCGGATTCGCAGACAGAGCGCTCCCACCTGCAAAGAGGCGGGGCGATACCCCAGCAAGCCCTTCGCGACGGATTTCGCCCATTTCATCGACTGGTCTCCCATGGCGGCGTACGGTTCTCCAAATGCTGTGCGAGTTCAAGCGCACGCTCTAAATATAGTCTTTGGCGCGGATCGGAACCCGGTGCCCGGGTCACAATCCAGCCAGCAGACGCGAAGGCTCTCAGCGCCACGAAAAGCGGCAGAAGTGCCTCCTGATCGGGCGGAAGCGGGCGCAGGCTGCGATAGCCCTCGACGAGTCCTGCGGCCTGTTCGCCCCAAAGCGGGTCGCCCCAGCCCTGCACCAGCGCCGTCGCGAGGTCGTAGAGCCGATAGCCCGGCCCGCAATCGTCGAAGTCGATCAGAGCCAGCCCGTCCGGGGTCGACAACACGTTCTCACGCAGGCAATCGGCGTGGATCGGGCCGTAGTCCTGCGCCTGCGCCAAGAGCGCACGCGCAAGATCGCGGCCCGAAGACAGCGTTGCGGCCTCAACTTCCGAAAGCTGAGGATGTTCCCAGAAACGTCCCCAAAGCGGATGCTCCCCCAGAAACCCTTCGCCATCCCACGGGTTCCGGTCGAACCCGTCGGGCGGGGCGGCATCGCTGCTGATATGCAGCTGCGCGATCAGGCGCCCCAGTGCATGAGCCTCGGCGCGCACCGCCTCGGGCGTACCGGAAAGCGGCTGATCGCCCGCGCCGATCGGCGCGCCATCCAGCCACTCCACGCAGGAGGTGACGCGGTTGCGAACACTGCCCGTCAGCGCCCCGTTCAGCGCGCGCACCGGGCGCGGCACCGGCATCCCCTGATCGGCGAGGCTTTCGCACCAGCGCAACTCGGCCTCGATCCCGTCACGGCCCTGATAGCCGGGACGGTGCAGCCGCAGCGCGACATGGCGGCCATCCTTCAGATGCGCCTCGAAGACGATGTTCTCGCGGTTCTTTACCAGACGTGGCGGCGCGCTCGCCTGCCCCCAGGAATAGAGGGCGGAGTCCGCCATCGCCTGTGCGGTCTCGTCCGAAATCATGCGGGAAGCTCCTCGAGACTTTGCGCAAGTTTCTCCAGCATTTCATCGGCATCGGCCCGATTGAAGACCATCGGCGGCCGGATTTTGAGAATGTGTTGTGCCCTGCCCACCCGGCCCATCAAGACATGGCGCTCGCGCATCGCTTCGACGATCCGGCCCGCGGCTTCGCTGGCGGGTTCGCCGTCCTGCGCAAGCTCGATCCCGAGGAAAAACCCCAAGCCGCGCGCTTCAGCAATCAGCGGATGGGAGAGCTCACGCAGCCCTTGCAGAAGGTAGTCGCCGACCTGCGCCGCGTTCTCCTGCAAGCCTTCGTCTTCGATCACCCGCAGGGTCTCCATCGCCGCGGCGACCGAGACGGGGTTGCCGCCGAACGTGTTGAAATAGCCGAACGCCTCGCGGAAAGCGGCCATCACGTCGGGCGCCGCCACCAAGCCCGCGACCGGGTGCCCATTACCCATCGGTTTGCCCATCGTGACCACGTCGGGCGTGAAGCCCAGCCATTCGTGGCCCCAGAAATGCGAGCCGATCCGGCCGAAACCCGGCTGCACCTCGTCGCACAGGATCAGCCCGCCCGCGCGGCGGATCACCTCGACCGTCGGGTCGAGGAAACCGGGCGCGATGCCGGGCATCCCTTCATTGGCGAAGATCGGGCAGAGCATGAGCCCCGCGAAGCCGTGGCCGCTCTCTTCCAGTTCGGCAATCGCCTGCGCGACGTTGGCGGCGAAGGCCTCGGGCTGCGCCTCCAGCGATCCGCCCAAAGGCGCGAGACTGTCGGGCGCGGGCACCCGGCGGATATGGTCCGGCCAGCCCCCGATCGGCGGGCGGCGGGTCGAGAGATGCGCCACGGCGGTGGTGTTGCCGTGATAGGTGTTGTCGGTCGCGATGAAGCCGCGCTTGCCGGTCACCGCCTGCGCCATGCGCAGCGCGACGTCGTTGGCCTCGGACCCGGTGCAGGTCATCAGAAGCTGGCCGTCAAAGCCGAGCTTGCCCAGCAGCGCCTCGGCGTAATCGAGGATGCCCTCATGCAGATAGCGGGTATGGGTGTTGAGCGTGGCGGCCTGCTCGCAGATCGCCTTCCCGATGCGCGGGTGGCAATGGCCGCAATGGGCGACGTTGTTATAGGCGTCGAGGTAACGCTGGCCGTCGGCATCGAAAAGCGAGCTGCCCTGCCCGCGCACGATCTCGACCGGACGCGCATAGAAGGTCGGCACGTTCGGCCCCAGAAGCCGTTCGCGCCGCGCCAAAAGATCATTCCCCATCCGAGACCTTCCCGCGCAGCGCTTTCTTCTCGCCGTGGATCGCCTTCGCCTTCAGACGCCGCTTCTTCGAGCCGAGCGTGGGCCGGGTCGGGATACGTTTCTTGGGCTTTTCGCAGGCCTTACGGATCATCTCGGCGAGGCGGTCGCGCGCGATCTCGCGGTTTCGCGCCTGACTGCGCGTGTCCTGCACCAGCAGCAGAAGCGCGCCGTCGCTGGTCCATCTGCGCCCCGCGATCCGGCGCAGGCGGCTCTTCACCGGTTGCGGCAAATGCGGCGAGCGTTCGGCCTCGAAGCGCAGTTCCACCGCAGTCGAGACCTTGTTCACATTCTGCCCCCCCGGACCTTGCGCCCGGGTGAAGGTTTCGGTGATTTCCCAATCCTCGATGGTTATCTGATCGTTGATCCGCAGCATGGCCCACAAGCTAGCTCACGCTGCGAAAAACGAAAGCCCCCTTCGGCTTGGCACAAATATCCCGGGGGAGAGGCGCACGGCGCCGAGGGGGCGGCGCCCCCTCTTTCTCTGTAGATTGTCGCCCTCCGGCGACGGGGGGGGGGCAGCGCACCCTTTACCCCGCCAGCAACCGCGCCCCGTCATGGCCGGTGATGCGCACGGTCATCAGCGTGCCTTCGGGCTGGTCCGCTTCGAACGCCACCTCGGCAAAGCCTTCGGTGCGCGCGACGCGCGGGGTCTCGGTCAGCACGAGCTGTTCGGTGCCGACCTGCGCGTCGAGATGGGCGGCCAGCGCGGCCTCGCCCTTCGCGCGCAGCCGGGCCGCGCGCTCCTTGACGATCGGGCCTTTCACGGCCGGCATCCGCGCGGCGGGCGTGCCCTTGCGCGCGGAATAGGGGAAGACATGCAGGAAGGTCAGCCCGCAATCATCGACGAGCCGCAGGGAGTTCTCGAACATCTCCTCGGTCTCGGTCGGGAAGCCCGCGATGATGTCCGCGCCGAAGACGATCCCAGGGCGCAGCTTGCGCGCCTCCTCGGTGAAGGCGATGGCGTCGTCGCGCAGGTGACGGCGTTTCATCCGCTTGAGGATCATGTCGTCGCCCGCCTGAAGGCTGAGATGCAGGTGCGGCATCAGACGCGGCTCGGTGGCGATCGCCAGCATCAGGTTCTCGTCGGCCTCGATCGAGTCGATGGAAGAGATGCGCAGGCGCGGCAGATCGGGCACGAGGCGCAGGATTCGCATCACGAGATCGCCCAGACGCGGCTCGCCGGGCAGATCAGCGCCCCAGGAGGTCAGATCGACCCCGGTGAGGACGACCTCGTTGAAGCCACGATCCACGAGGCGCTTGATCTGCTCGACCACGACGCCCGCCGGGACGGAGCGCGAATTGCCGCGCCCGAAGGGGATGATGCAGAAGGTGCAGCGGTGATCGCAGCCGTTTTGCACCTGCACATAGGCGCGGTGGCGGCCAAACCCGTCGATCAGGTGACCGGCGGTCTCCTTCACCGACATGATGTCGTCGACCATCACGCGCTCGGTCTCGCCGATGAAATCGGGGCCTTGCGGGGCGAGCTGCGCCCAGGTGTCGGCCTGCATCTTCTCGTGATTGCCGATGATCTTGGTGACCTCGGGCATCGCCGCAAAGGTGTCGGGCTCGGTCTGCGCGGCGCAGCCGGTCACGATCACCGGCACATCCGGGTTCTCGCGCGCAAGACGGCGGATCTCTTGCTTGGCCTTGCGCACGGCCTCGGCGGTCACGGCGCAGGTATTGACGACCACGGCCCCTTCGAGCCCGGCGCCTGCGGCCAATTCCTTCATTGCCTCCGTCTCATAAGCATTGAGACGGCAGCCGAGGGTCGAGAAAACGGGCGGTTTCATATCGCGTCCAGAAAATCTTGGGTGAGGGTCGCATCGAAGACATGCGCGGTGGGGCCGGTCATCCAGACGCCATCGTCGCGCCAGTCGATCTCCAGCTGGCCGCCATCGACATCGACGAGGACACGCTTGCCGGTGAGGCCCCGCAGATGCGCGGCGACGGCGGTGGCGCAGGTGCCCGATCCGCAGGCCAGCGTGATGCCGGTGCCGCGCTCCCAGACGCGCATCCGCAGATGGTCGGGGCCGATCACGCTGGCGAATTCGACATTGGTGCGCTCGGGGAAGAGGGGATCATGCTCGATCACCGGGCCTTGGCGATCCACTTCGACCGCCTCGGCATCCTCCACGAAGAAGACGCAATGCGGGTTGCCCATGCCGACCGCGATCGGGTCGCCGCCGAGCGGCAGATGCGCCGGATCGATGCCGGGCAGAATCGGAATTTGCGCTGCTTCGAGAATCGGCGCGCCCATATTGACCGAGACCATCCCGTCCTCGCGCCGCACCGCGGCAAGCTGGCCCCGCTCGGTCAGAAGCGTGACATCGGTCCGGTCGAGCTGGCGCATCATGTAATCGCTCACGCAGCGAGTCGCATTGCCGCAAGCGCCGGCCCGCGTGCCGTCGGAATTCCAGAATTCGAGCGTGAAATCAGCCCCTTGTGCAGGGCGGATCACGGCAAGCTGGTCAAATCCCACGCCGCGATGCCGATCCCCGAGCGCACGCGCGAGCGCAGGCGTAACCGGATCATCGCCCTCACGGGCGTCGATCACGACGAAGTCATTGCCGAGCCCATGCATCTTCATGAAGGGCAGTCCGCTCTGTGTGCGCTTTGTATTCATGGCGCGCGATATACGCCCGCGCCAAGGTTTTTTCCAGATGTGCAATTTTTGTGAATTTTATGCCTTGACCCCCCCGGCGGGGGTTTGTAGAGACGCGCCCTGTGATGGGCCGTTAGCTCAGTTGGTAGAGCAACTGACTTTTAATCAGTGGGTCGCAGGTTCGAATCCTGCACGGCTCACCATCACCCTCAGAAACCCGGGCTTCGGCCCGGGTTTTTGCGTTTCTGGGCCTGCGGTTATACGGCCCAGCCTCCGGCGTCAGAAATAACTGCGCACCAAGGCCCCCGAGAGCAGCACCCAGCCGTCGGCCACCACGAAAAAGGCGAGCTTGAAGGGAAGCGCCACGACCGCGGGCGGCACCATCATCATCCCCATCGACATCAAAACGGCCGAGACGACGAGGTCGATGATCAGAAACGGCAGGAAAACGAGGAAGCCGATCTGGAAGGCGCGGGTGACTTCGGACAGCATGAAAGACGGCACGAGAGTCGAGAGCGGCGCGCCTTCCAGGCTTTCCGGTGCGGGCGTGCCGCTGCGCAACTCGGCCAAGGCTGCGAAGGTGTCGGGGTTCGTGCGCCCGGCCATGAAAGTGCGGAAAGGCTCGATCCCCTTGGTGAACGCCTCCTGCCAGTCGATCGCGCCGTCGATCAGGGGCTGGCCCGCGACGCGCCAACTCTCGAGGAAGACCGGCTCCATGATGAACCATGTCAGGAATAGCGCGAGGCTGATGATCAGCATATTCGGCGGCGATTGTTGCAACCCGAGAGCTTGGCGCAAAATCGACAGCACCGTGACGATGAACGGAAAGGCCGTGACCATGATCGCGAGCCCGGGCGCGAGGCTGAGCAGCGTGATCGCCGCAATGATCAGCAAGGAGCGGCCCGCGAGGCTGTCGCCCTCCCCGACGGAGAGCGTAATGTCCTGAGCCTGCGCGGGTAGCGCTGCGAGCGTTAAGGTTAATGCCGCGAGCGGGACAAGCCAAAGCGCAGGCAGGCACATCTTGACGGCGCCGGGAGGGATGAGGCGGGGGCGCATTTCACAACCCGTTTTGCAGATCGGCCACCTCGGTAAGCCGCACCGCAAGCTGCCCGTCGCTGCCATCGATCTCGGTCAACTCGCCGCGCGCGATCAGCTTGTCCCCGACATAGAGCTCCACCGGGTCCTCCACTTTCCGGTCGAGCGGCAACACCGCGTCGCGTTTCAGGCGCAGCAAATCGCGCACCAGCGGGCGCGCCTTGCCGACCGAGATTGTGATCTCGATCGGAACTTGCGTGAAGGGATTGGCGGTCGAAGCGTCCGGCGCGGTCTCATTCATCGGGCTTGTCCTTCGCGGTGGCGGTGAAATAGGTCGTGACCGCGCGCAAGATGGCGGCGATGACGGCGTCGAGATCGACGCGGGTCTCGGTATCGGCGAAGCGCAGATAGACCTGGCCCTCGCCAAGGCTCGGCTCTGCCGCGAAGACGAGTGGCAAGTCTGCACGTGGCGCGAGCGCCTCTTGAATCTGCGGCAATGCGGACGGATTACCGACCACCGTGATTGGCGTCGCGCAGAGATCCTCGGCAATCGGCATCAATTGCTCGGCCACGACGGGGCCAAGCGACGCACGCGCCAGCTCGGGCAACAGCTTGCCGCAGATCTCGACCAGAAGCGGCTCGAGCGCATCGAGCATGTGCTGGCGCGCTTCGTGATAAGTGAAGCCCAGCGCCTGCAGATTGCGCCCGAGATCGGCGTGAAGTCGCGCGGTTTCCGCATTCTGCGCGGCAACTGCATCGTCCCACCCGGCCTGATATCCGGTCTCGAAGGCGGCCAGCTTGGCCTCTTCCAACTCGGCTGGCGCGAGCGCGATTTCACCCGCCTCTGCCGAGTTGGGCTCAAAGGATTCCAGTTTCAGCCTTTGCCCCATCATGTTTTCTCCGACGGCTCTTCCATCCAGCTACGCAGGATTTCGACGGTTTCCGCCTGCCGCTCCTCAATCATCTTCTTCAATCGGTCGACGGGATCGACGGGTCGGTCCAGATCGAAATCCGCATGTGTCGCCATCGGCAGGTCACCGAGGTCGAAATTGGACACCAGCTGCATGTTCATGTCCGGCATGTCTCCGTCGTCGATCTCACCGGTGAGCGCCGTCGACGCCGTGGTGCCCTCCTCCGAGGCGCTGGGCGCGGGCAGTTCCGCCGCGCCTGCACGCGATTTCTGCAGCAGGATCGGGCGCGCGACGAAAAGACCAAGCACGAGCGCGACGATCGCAAGGACCGCGATCTGGATGATCTGCGTCAGATCGAGCGCCATGCTGTCGATGAAGCCGGACCCTGCGACGGTTCCCGC
>NZ_DFRG01000118.1:0-10186 GCF_002378135.1 Thioclava sp. UBA3469 | reverse complement strand
CCGGATCGGGTGCTCGGCCAAGGCCTGCGCCTGATCCGGGCTCAGGCTTTCGGGCCGCACCACCTGGGTGTGGATCGAGAAGATCACGGCATTCGTGCGCGGCAGCCGGAACAGGCATTGCCGCTCCACCCGTATATAAGGGGCGTCGGCGGGCGCGTGGGCGAATTCGTATTCCGAGCGCGGATCATGCAGATGCGCGGCAGAGCGCGAGGCAGTCCCGCGCATCAGCCCCCTGCCCTCACGCACGCCATCGAGCAAGCGCTGCACCCGTTTGCCGAGATCGTCGGTGTAGATCTCAATCGGTTCGTGAATGCGCATCATCGGGCGCATGAATTTCTCGCGCAGCGTCCAGCCCGAGGGAAAACACAGCACACCGCCAGTCAGCACATGCTCGGCATGACCGAACGCGGCCTCATCGGCTTCCATCAGGCACAGATCGCATTGCAGCAGCCGCCCGAGCGTTGCCAGCGGGTCCGTGCGATCGAGCGCAACCACCGCCCCATCGGGTCGCGTAGCCGTCTCCGCACTGCAGGCAAACCCCAGCGCCGGAAGCATCGGCAGGATCAGATCGTAGAGTTCTACCGCCGCGGGCCGCCCGTGCTCCGACAGGCCCAGCACCAGATCGCGCGCCTCCCCGATCAACCGGTCGCGCAGGCCCATCTGCGCGGCATAGGCATCATCGACCTCGAGCCAATCCTCATATGTCACCGGGATCACCCCCGGCAGCCGCCGCGTGCGCGGGTCGGCCCAGGGCGCGAAGCTCAGGCGATTTTGCAGGATCGGTGTGGCGACAAGGTCTTTCATCCCCGCAGATTGCCGCGCGCCCCCGCCCGCGACAAGAGCGTCCGCGTCAGGGCTGCCCCGCGCTGCGCACATAGTCCGAGATCATCTCGTAATCCTTGCGCGGCCCCTGCACCCGCCAGATCGCCCGCCACTTCGGCCACGCGTCGAAGTCATAGCTCACCCGGTAATCGTCGGGGTCGCACCAATGGCTCGCGGCCGGGCTCAGCGGATCGAAACTGTGAAATGGACGACCGTCCTCGAAGGCCACGGCGATCTGCCCGCCCTCGGCCCGCCAGAAATAGCTGCGCTCGGCATGAAAGCTCTGACCGCCCGGCATCACCAGCTCGCCGCTCTCGCGATAATGCAGGCCGACCCCTTCGGGCGCGAAGCAGGCATGACCATCAAAACGGGCCTTATTGCCGTCGCTATGCAGGATTTGGCGCGTCAGCACCCAGTTCCCCTCGAAATCCGACAGCTGCGGCATTGGCTCTCCCTTGCCCCAAAGGCAGGTGCAGTCTAACAAGCGCGCAACCACACGCAATCAAGAGGCCGCCGATGATCCCGCGTTATGCCCGCAAAGAGATGGTCGACATCTGGGAACCCGCCACCAAGTTCAAAATCTGGTACGAGATCGAGGCGCATGCCTGCGACGCTCAGGCCGAGCTGGGCGTGATCCCGAAAGAGAATGCCGAGGCCGTCTGGAAGGCCAAGGATGTCGAGTTCGACGTAGACCGCATCGACGAGATCGAAGCCGTTACCAAGCATGACGTGATCGCCTTCCTAACCCATCTGGCCGAGCATGTTGGCTCGGAAGAGGCGCGCTTCGTCCATCAGGGCATGACCTCGTCGGACGTGCTCGACACCTGCCTCAACGTGCAGCTGGTGCGCGCCGCCGACATCCTGCTGACCGATCTCGACAAGGTTCTGGCCGCGCTGAAGAAGCGCGCCTACGAGCATAAGGACACGGTTCGCGTGGGCCGCTCGCACGGCATCCATGCCGAGCCCACCACGATGGGCCTGACCTTCGCGCGTTTCTACGCCGAGATGGACCGCAACAAGGCGCGCCTGCAGGCCGCCAAGGAAGAAGTCGCGACCGGTGCGATCTCGGGCGCTGTCGGCACCTTCGCCAATATCGACCCGCGCGTCGAAGAGCATGTCTGCAAGATGCTCGGCCTCAAGCCGGAGCCGATCTCGACGCAGGTGATCCCGCGCGACCGTCACGCGATGTTCTTCGCGACGCTGGGCGTGATCGCGTCTTCGATCGAAAACGTCGCGATCGAGATCCGCCACATGCAGCGCACCGAAGTGCTCGAAGGTGCCGAATTCTTCTCGATGGGCCAGAAAGGCTCGTCGGCGATGCCGCACAAGAAGAACCCGGTCCTGACCGAGAACCTTACCGGTCTCGCCCGCCTCGTGCGGATGACCGTGATCCCGGCGATGGAGAACGTGGCCCTCTGGCACGAGCGTGACATCTCGCACAGCTCGGTCGAGCGCGGCATCGGCCCCGACGCGACCGTGACGCTCGATTTCGCGCTGAACCGTCTCGCGGGCGTCGTCGACAAGATGATCATCTACCCCGAGAACATGCTCGCGAACATGAACAAGTTCCCCGGTCTGGTGATGAGCCAGCGCGTTCTGCTGGCGCTGACGCAAGCGGGCGTGTCGCGCGAAGACGCCTATGCGATGGTGCAGCGCAACGCGCTCAAGGTCTGGGAAGAGCGCGTCGATTTCCGCGAACAGCTGCTCGCCGACAAGGATGTCGTGGCCGCTCTTGGCGTCGACGGCATCAACGAGAAGTTCGACATGGGCTACCATACCAAGCATGTCGACACGATTTTCGCCCGCGTTTTCGGCGAATAATCGAGAAACAAGCCCGTTCCGCGCCGCCTATGTCAGCCGACTATAGGCGGCGCGTGCGATTCGGGCTTACCCTAGGGCATCTAGCAAAGGGAGATTGCAGATGACCCGAACCATCCTTGCAGCCGCCGTGCTGATCCTCGCCCCGCTCGCCGCGTCGGCCGAGTGCTATAGCGGGCATCAGGCTTCCATGTCCTGCCCGCAGGGCCAGGTCTGGGATAAGGACGCGAGTGCCTGCGTCCTGCAGTCCAGCTGACCGCTGAGACGGTAATCCCGTCTTAACTGCCTCCGTGCAAAGCTGATCGCGAAACCGCATTGGCCGCCCGAGCAGCCGATGCCCAGCACGGAGGTTCTCGCGGTGAATGCGATCGCGCCCATGGCGCTCGGCCATATGGCCGGGTCCGACTCGGCTGGCGACAAATCCGCCCGGCCAGGACCGCTTTCGCGGCGCCAGAAAGCTGCGATCATCGTGCGGCTGCTCGCCTCCGAAGGGCTGAAATTGCCGCTGACGGAGCTGAGCGACGATCAACAGACCGAACTGACCGAGACCGTGGCGCAACTGCGTCTGGTCGACCGCTCCACCATCACGAGCGTGGTGGAAGAGTTCTGCGAAGAATTGGAGGCTGTCGGCATAGCCTTTCCCGGCGGGCTGGAAGGCGCGCTGTCGCTGCTCGACGGACAGCTCTCGCCCTCGGCCTCGAACCGGTTGCGCAGGTTGGCCTCCGGCTCCTCGCGCGCCGACCCGTGGCAGCGGATCGCGGGCCTCACCGCAGAGGTGCTTCTGCCGGTGCTGGAAGGCGAAAGCGTCGAAGTGGGCGCGGTGATGCTGTCGAAGCTGTCGGTCGCGAAATCTGCCGAGCTGCTCGGGCTGCTGCCAGGAGAGAAAGCGCGGCGGATCGCCTATGCGGTCTCGCTGACCGGCAATGTCGCGCCCGAAACCGTGCTGCGGATCGGGCAGGCGCTCGCAGCGCAACTGGATGCCACCCCGCCCAAAGCCTTCGATTCCGGGCCGGTAGAACGGGTGGGCGCGATCCTGAACTACTCGGCTTCGGCCACCCGCGACGCGGTGCTCAAGGGGCTGGAGGAAGAGGACAAGACCTTCGCCGACGAGGTGAAGAAGGCGATCTTCACCTTCGCCAATATCCCCGCCCGCATCGATACACGCGACATCCCGAAAGTGCTGCGCGTGGTCGACCAGGCGCAGCTGACCGTCGCGCTTGCCGGGGCGACCGGCCCGTTGCAGCCCGCGGCGGAGTTCATCCTCACCAACATGTCCCAGCGCATGGCGCAAAGCTTGCGCGACGAGATGGCGAATCTGGGAAAGGTGAAAGAGAAAGACGCCGAAGAGGCGATGAGCGCGGTCGTCGCCGCAATCCGCGAGATGGAAGCCGCGGGAGAGATCTTCCTCGTCGCGGAGGACGACGATTGAGCGAAAGATTCTGTCGCCGCGCCCCGTTTGGCGCCACTCTTCGCGCCAAAGCCGCACCCTGCCCCGCAATGTTATCGCAAACACCACGTGTTTACGCTAACATACTGTTTCACAACCTTTTCTCGAATTGCATGCAATGGTATCCAGCGCCGAAATCACGCGCTTCGGAGAGATCATCATGACCGTCACCATCGGGATCAACGGCTTCGGCCGCATCGGGCGCTGCACGCTCGCGCATATCGCGGAAGCCGCACGCAACGACGTGCAGGTCGTCAAGATCAACGCCACCGGCCCGATCGAAACGAATGCGCATCTCCTGAAATACGACTCCGTCCACGGCCGGTTCGGCGGGCAGGTGAAGGTCGCGGGCAACACGCTCGACCTCGGGCGCGGCCCGATCGACGTGATGTCGACCTACGACCCGGAAGAACTCGATTGGGACGGCGTTGATGTCGTTCTCGAATGCACCGGCAAGTTCAACGCCCGCGACAAGGCCGCCGTCCATCTGGGCCGCGGCGCGAAGCGGGTTCTGGTCTCCGCGCCTGCGACCGATGCCGACAAGACCGTGGTCTACGGCGTGAACCATCGCGAGCTGACGCCCGCGCATCACGTCGTCTCGAACGGGTCGTGCACCACGAACTGCCTCGCGCCGCTCGCCAAGGTGCTCAACGACACGATCGGCATCGAATCGGGCGTGATGACGACGATCCATTCCTATACCGGCGATCAGCCCACGCTCGACCGCCGCCACAAGGATCTCTACCGCGCCCGCGCCGCCGCGATGGCGATGATCCCGACCTCCACCGGCGCCGCGAAAGCCCTCGGCGAGGTGCTGCCCGAACTGCAAGGCCGCCTCGACGGCACCGCGCTGCGCGTCCCGACCCCCAATGTTTCCGCGGTCGATCTGACCTTCGAGGCGCGCAAGACCGTCACCCGCGACGAGGTGAACGAGATCGTCCGCGAGGCCGCCGCCGGCTACATGGGCATGGTGCTGGGCTACGACCCCGAGCCGAAGGTCTCGATCGACTTCAACCACACGCAGCAATCCTCTATCTTCGCGCCGGACCAGACCAAGGTCGTGGGCAAGCTTGTCCGCGTTCTGGCCTGGTACGATAACGAATGGGGGTTCTCCTGCCGCATGGCCGATGTGGCCGGGGCGATGGGGCGACTCGTGCACTGACGCGCCAAGCAAGGGCGCGCGAAGGGGATAGATGACCAATCGGATCGCGCTCTGGCTCGGGGCCCTCCTCATTTTGCTCATTTTGGCGGATGTGTTTGCCGATGACGGCCGCATCCTGCTGTTTCTGGCGAAAAAAACTGCCGATCTCGTTCAATATGTCGCTTTCTGGCGCTAGCATCGGGCTGCACCCCGTTGACCTTTGGCGCTGAACGCGCTTGTTAGCGTTAACGGAAGACCTGCCCGCGCAACTCCCTGCCGGGCAGCCAGCCAGAGGAGACGGATATGACGGTTAAAGTTGCCATCAACGGGTTCGGTCGCATCGGCCGCAACGTGCTGCGCGGGATCATCGAGTCGGGGCGCACCGACATCGAAGTGATCGCCATCAACGATCTCGGCCCGGTCGAGACGAACGCGCATCTGCTGCAATTCGACTCCGTGCACGGCAAATTCCCCCATGAGGTCACGACCGGCGAAGACTGGATCGATGCCGGCCGCGGCAAGATCAAGGTCACCGCAATCCGTGACCCGAAAGAACTGCCCTGGGGCGATGTCGATGTCGCGCTGGAATGCACCGGCATCTTCACCGCGCGCGACAAGGCGGCCTTCCACCTCGAGAACGGCTCGAAGCGCGTTCTCGTCTCGGCCCCCGCCAGCGGCGCCGACAAGACCATCGTCTTCGGTGTGAACGATGGCGCGCTGACCCCGGACGACCTCGTCGTCTCGAACGCGTCCTGCACCACGAACTGCCTCTCCCCCGTCGCCAAGGCGCTGAACGACGCGATCGGGATCGAGAAGGGCTTCATGACCACGATCCACAGCTATACCGGCGACCAGCCGACGCTGGACACGATGCATAAGGATCTCTATCGCGCCCGCGCCGCCGCGCTGTCGATGATCCCGACCTCGACCGGCGCTGCCAAAGCCGTGGGTCTGGTGCTGCCGGAACTCAACGGCAAGCTCGACGGCGTCGCGATCCGCGTGCCAACGCCCAATGTCTCGGTCGTCGATCTGGTCTTCGAGGCCGGCAAGGACACCAGCGTCGAAGAGGTCAACGCCGCAATCAAGGCGGCCGCTGACGGCCCGATGAAGGGCATCCTCGGCTATACCGACAAGCCCAACGTCTCGAGCGACTTCAACCACGACCCGCATTCTTCCATCTTCCACATGGATCAGACCAAGGTCATGGAAGGCCGCATGGTCCGTATCCTGAGCTGGTACGACAACGAATGGGGCTTCTCGAACCGCATGGCGGACACCGCCGTCGCGATGGGCAAGCTGATCTGAGCGTGAGCGGGGCGCAGCCCCGGACATTGCGAATATGACGAAGGGGCGGTCCATCTTGGGCTGCCCTTTTTCGTTCACCCCTCACACACGGCTCGCAGAGCATGCACGCACCCTCTCACCCGCGCCGCGAGCCTTGATGCATGGTGATAGAACCCTTTGAAATCCGGGACGTTTTGGGGCCATGGAGCGCGCCACCTCGGTGCCTCCGCCTTAGCTGAACCCCGTCACGAAAGGGAATATCCCATGGAACGCAGCAAGAAATTCCTCGCCCTCGCCCTCTCCTCCGCGCTGATCGCGGGCCCCGCGAGCTTTGAGATGGCCAATGCCGCCACGACCAACGCCAGCAGCAATTCGAGCGGCACCGCGATGCAGAGCGCGCAGAGCCAAGGCAATGACGCGGTCTCGCAGACCACGGCAAGCTCGACCGACAAGGACTTGCTGACCACGGTCAATGACGCCTACACGGCGATGCGCGAAGTGCGCGCGGCGCGTCTGGCGATCTTCGATGGCAATACCGACATGGCGACCAAGATGACCAAGGACGCCACCGCGAAAATGCAGTCCGCCGAGAAGGCCGAGAGCAAATGGGGCGTGCCCTCGAAAGCGGGCAAGAAAGGCGTGACCTACCTGCCCTTCGACAGCTCCATCGCGCTTGGCGAAAGCTTCACGGTCACGCCGGATAACCAGAAAGCGGTCGGCAAGGCCAATCAGCAGATGGCGCAGGGCAACGCGAAAGCCGCGGCCAAAACGCTGAAGGACAACGATATCGACGTGTCGATTTCGGCGGCGATGGTGCCCGCGAAAGCGTCGCTCGCCCATCTGCAGGACGCCTCCAAGCTCATCAAATCGGGCAATTACTACGAGGCGAACCTTGCGCTGAAAGGCGTCGAGGATTCCGTCGTGATCGACCAATGGGGTCTCGATAACCTGCCGCAGCAGGCGGGGAACGCCACGAAATCCTCGGCAAATGCGAGCGGCAGCACTCAGATGAAGCAGAAATCGCAGCAGAGCGGCACGTCAGGCAACGCCGCCTCGAACGGCTGATCAGCGGTTTGCGTAAGCCTTGACCAAGGCATCGCGCACGGCGGGGGTGACGAATTTCGAGACATCCCCGTCGAGCCGGGCGATTTCCTTCACCAGCTTCGAGGCGATCGCCTGCCGCCGTGCATCGGCCATCAGGAACACCGTCTCGACCGAGGCGTCGAGCGCGCGGTTCATCCCGACCATCTGGAATTCATATTCGAAATCGGCCACCGCGCGCAGGCCGCGCACGATCACGCTCGCGCCGACATCCTTGGCGCAGTCGATCAGCAGATTTTCGAAAGGATGGACGACGATCTCGCCGCCGCGGCGGTCGGTGATTTTCGCGCATTCGTCCTGAAGCATGGCGACGCGTTCCTCGAGCGAGAAAAGCGGCCCCTTGTCCCGGTTGATCGCGACCCCGATCACGAGCCGGTCCACCAGAGCCATCGCGCGCTCGATGATATCGAGGTGGCCCAGCGTGACCGGATCGAAAGTTCCGGGGTAAAGACCGATCCGCATGGCATCCTCCCTCGTCGCCCGCCAAAAAGCTCAGCGCACGCAACTATATTGCGTGGCTAAATGCAAGCGGGAAGGTGCCGCAATGCGGCATCAGTTGCCCATGATCATGCCCTGAAGCGACTCTTTCTCCATATGAAGCTCGTTCAGACGCGCCTTTACCACGTCCCCGATCGAGATCACGCCGACCATCTTGCCGTTCTCGCGCACGGGCATGTGGCGGAAGCGGCCCTCGGTCATCAGGCTCATCACCTCTTCGGTGCTGTCCATCGGGGCGCAATGCTTGACGTCGCGGGTCATGACATCACTGGCGGTCATCACCAGGCAATCCGCACCGCGCCGCGCGATTTCACGCACGACGTCGCGTTCCGAGACGATCCCGTCGACGGTTTCCCCGTCTTGCGAGACGATCACCGCACCGATGCGTTTCGAAGAAAGCGTGGCAATCACCTCGCTCAGCTTCATGTCGGGGGCGACGGTGAAAACTTCCATCTCGCCCTTGTTCTTGAGAATCTGCATAACCTGCATCGGCGTCTCCTTGAAAAACGTCGTCTAAACCTAAGCGTCCCACTGCTTTCATAGATTTGTCAACGGCTTTGCGGTTCACGGGGCCGCCAGTTATGTTTCAACCGCAGCGTGTTCGAGCCGCGCAACCTCGTCGCGAAGCCCCTGCCCCAGCGCCTCGGCGAAGCGCGTCAGGCGCTCGGATCGGCGGTCATCGGCGTGGCGGATCAACCAAAAGGCGCGATTGAGCCGGATCTCGTCGCCCAGCACACGTTGCACGCCGGGGGCGAAGGGGATCGCGAAGTCGTGGACGATGCCCACGCCCGCTCCCGCCTCGATCATTCGGGTCTGCACGGCCGCTGAATTCGAGGCGAGCCCCATCACCTCGGCCTCGGTCTCGGCGAAGTAATCCAGCTCCTTGTCGAAGATCATGTCGGGAATATAGCCGATCATCCGGTGATGACGCAGATCCTCCTTGCAGGTGATCGGCGGCGCCTTCGCGAGATAGTCGCGATGGGCGGCAAGGCTAAGGTGGTAATCGCTCAGCTTCTGGACGGTCAGGCGGCCTGCGGTCGGGCGCGAGACCGCGATCGCCATATCCGCCTCGCGTTTCGAGAGGTTGAAAACGCGAGGCAGGGCGACGACCTGGATCTCCAGCCCGGGATTGTCTTCGGCGATCTTCGCGCAGACCTGTGGCAGAAGGTAATTCGCGCAGCCATCGGGCGCACCGATCCGCAACTGCCCCGTCAACTGGCCCGCGATGCCGGACAGTTCCTCATCGGCACCCGCGAAGACCTGCTCCGCCGCCTCGGCATGCGGCAGGAGCCGATCGCCCGACTCGGAGAGCGCATAGCCCTGTGGCGATTTCACGAAGAGCTTCGCCCCCACCCCTTCTTCGAGCCGCGCGATGCGCCGCCCCACGGTGGCCGCGTCCAGCTTCAACCGCCGCCCGGCGCCCGACAGGCTCTCGGCCCGTGCGACGGCAAGGAAAATCCGCAGGTCGTCCCAGTCCATATCGCGTCCCTCTTTGCAAAAATGCAAAACGCTTTTGAACTACTTCCTCTTTTATGCTCAATTTCGCAAGGCTAGAGTGCGCCCAAGCCAAGATTATCTGTAGGAGGAGCGTCTCATGGAAGAAATCGGTCACTGGATCAACGGCAAGCGCGTTGCGGGCTCTTCGGGCCGCTTCGGCGAAGTCTTCAACCCCGCCACTGGCGAGCAGATCGCCAAGGTCGCGCTGGCCACCCCGGCCGAGCTGGATGCCGCAATCGCGGACGCCGCGAAAGCGCAGCTGGAATGGCAGAAGGTCAACCCGCAGCGCCGCGCCCGCGTGATGATGAAATTCGGTCAGCTGATCGAGCGCGACATGGACAAGCTCGCCGAGGCTCTGTCGAAAGAGCACGGCAAGACCATCCCCGACGCGAAGGGCGACGTGCAGCGTGGCCTCGAAGTGATCGAGGTCTGCATGGGCGCACCGGCGATGCTCAAGGGCGAGTACACGGGCGACGCGGGCCCCGGTATCGACCTCTACTCGATGCGCCAGCCGCTGGGCATCGGCGCGGGCATCACGCCCTTCAACTTCCCCGCCATGATCCCGATGTGGATGTTCG
>NZ_DFRG01000058.1:42202-42689 GCF_002378135.1 Thioclava sp. UBA3469 | reverse complement strand
CGAGATCATGGGCCAGTTCGTGGGCGCCATCAAAGGCATCGACGCCGCCGTGCGCGCGCTCGACATGCCGATCGTGTCGGGCAACGTCTCGCTTTACAACGAAACCGACGGCACCGGCATCCTGCCCACGCCGACCATCGGCGCGGTCGGTCTGCTGAGCTCGCTCGACGAGCTGATCGCGGGCCTGCCGACGGCGGGCGACGTGGCGATGGTGATTGGCGAGACCAAGGGGCACCTCGATCAATCCGCGCTGGCATTTGAGGCCTTCGGGCTCGAGTCGGGCGACGCGCCCGAGGTCGATCTCGACGTCGAGAAACGCAATGGCGAGTTCCTGCGCGAGAACCGCGCGCTGGTCAAAGGCGCAAGCGATCTGTCGGATGGCGGGCTCGCGCTCGCAGCTTTCGAGATGGCGGAAGAAGCCGGTCTGGGCGTCACTCTCGAGGCTGACGACATCGCGACGCTCTTCGGCGAGGATCAGGGCCGCTAC
>NZ_DFRG01000058.1:41008-41904 GCF_002378135.1 Thioclava sp. UBA3469 | reverse complement strand
TTCGGCGAGGATCAGGGCCGCTACCTCGTGGCCTGCTCCTTCGACCAGGCGGAGGCGCTGATGGTCGCCGCCCGCAAGGCCGAGGTGCCGCTTTACACCGTGGGTCGCTTCGGCGGCGACACGGTCGGCTTCGGTTCGGACAGCGCCCCGCTGGAGGAGCTGTCGAACCTCTATCGCACGGCCTTCAAAGCGGCGATCGACGCCTGAGTTCTGTGACCTGACGCAGGGCGGACATGCGCGCCGGGCGGTTTTTTACCGCCCGCGCACAAGCTAATGTCGCGGCGATCCACCGATTTCAGGTTCCCGCTTTGACCAGTTCCACCCTCGCCTATGCCGCCCGGCTGTTTCTCGCCGCGACGCTTGCCCTGACTGCCGCCCGGTTACTGGGCCTGACCAATATCTATTGGGCGGCCATGCCCGTCTGGGTCGTGATCCAACCCCATCGCGAAGACATGGCGCTGCGCGCGGTGCTGCGGGTCGCAGGCACCTTGGTCGGCGCCAGTATCGGGATCGCCGCTCTGACTTGGCTGCCCGTGCCGGGAATCGCGCTGACCGTGGCACTGACCGCAGCCATCGGCGTCGGCATCGCCTACCGGATCGGGACGCATTGGGCCTATGGCTTCACGCTGATGGCGATCACGATCGGCGTGGTGGTGATGCCCGCGCTGGGGATGGGGGCGGATGCGATACCGCTCGCGCTCGACCGGGTCGCCTGCACCCTTCTGGGCGTCATCTCGGTGACGGCGGTGAACTGGCTCTTCACGCCCGCCCGTCGCGCGCCGATGCCGCCGCGGCCGAACCCGCATTTCGTCCAGCAGCTTTGGCTGCGCATGGCGGCGGTGGCGGTGCTCACGGGCGGGGCCACGCTGATCGACGCCCATTTCACCCATCCCGCC